>NZ_JBHZPZ010000023.1:0-41161 GCF_042787345.1 Flavobacterium xylosi
TTGAACCTTCAGCTATAAATGAATAATCACTTTTTACTTCAATAGATTTGTCTGTTTTATTACGCCATCTACGTCTTCGTATACCTAAATAAACAGCTTTCCCTCTTATAGGAAAGTTTTGTATTAATGCTCGTCCATAGAATCCTTTTGACTCAAATTCATTGGAGTCAAAATCTTTAGCAAGAATGTTTTTCTCGTCTAAATAAATATAAAAACAGTCTTTCTTGCTTTGTAAATTGACCAATTCCTTGAAATCAAAAATATCAAAATGAGATAACAGTCCTTCTGGTAGAAACGAAGAAAATATCGAAAAATCCATTTGCTTTTTTATCCAAATTTATAACTTCTCCCCAACTTTTTTATGTGAGCCAAACATTTTTTTGAAAATCAAGGTGCTATTTTATTACGTCACCAACGGTTGAAACCGTTGACAATATTTAAAATAAATATAACCATTAAACCATAGCCAACCGTTTCAACGGCTGGAGACATTCGTGGAGACACAATTTTTTGAAAAACAATGTGCTATTTCATTACGGTACCAAAGGTTGAAACCGTTGGCAACGCTCAAAAAACACATAAACATTAAACCATAGCCAACCGTTTCAACGGTTGGAGACATTAGTGAGGAAACAATTTTTTGAAATCTAATTAGATGAAAAAAACATGATGCCTTTATGAAAAGAGATTCAAATTTAACCCATTACAAACCAAATCGTAATGGGTTATTTTTATTAAAAATTTATGACTTTTTGACATTTTCAGCCATTGTAACTTAAAATTAAAAAATGCTATCTTTACACATTAATCTTTTTAAGAACTTAAGTTGCATCATTGCAACACTACATATAAAATTATGGCATGTACAAGTTGTTCAACTTCTGATGGTGGTGCACCTAAGGGTTGTAAAAATAATGGGACTTGCGGCACCGATAGCTGCAACAAATTAACTGTTTTCGACTGGCTTTCTAATATGAGTTTGCCTAATGGTGAAGCTCCTTTTGACTGTGCTGAAGTACGTTTTAAAAACGGAAGAAAAGAGTTTTACCGCAATACTGAAAAGTTAACTTTAAGTATGGGAGACATTGTGGCCACGGTTGCTTCTCCAGGTCACGACATAGGAATTGTTACGCTGACAGGGGAATTGGTCCGAATCCAAATGAAGAAAAAAGGAGTAAATCCTAATAGCAACGAAGTTCCAAAAATCTACAGAAAAGCATCTCAAAAAGATATCGATATTTGGTCAACTGCACGCGATAAAGAAGAACCTATGAAAGTTAGAGCACGCGAATTAGCGATTGCTCAAAAACTAGAAATGAAAATTTCCGACATTGAATTTCAAGGTGACGGCTCCAAAGCCACTTTTTATTATACCGCAAACGACCGAATTGACTTTCGCGCTTTAATAAAAGATTTCGCAAAAGAATTCAGTACCAGAATCGAGATGAAACAAGTAGGTTTCCGTCAGGAAGCCGCACGTTTAGGAGGAATTGGTTCTTGCGGAAGAGAATTATGCTGTTCTACCTGGCTAACGGACTTTAGGAGTGTTAATACCTCAGCAGCCCGTTACCAACAATTATCACTGAATCCACAAAAACTTGCTGGACAATGCGGTAAACTAAAATGCTGTTTGAATTATGAGTTAGACACCTACATGGATGCATTGAAAGGTTTTCCTGATTTTGAAACAAAATTGATAACCGAAAAAGGAGATGCCATTTGTCAAAAACAAGATATTTTCAAAGGATTAATGTGGTTTGCTTATACTAACAATTTTGCTAATTGGCATGTATTGAAAATTGAACAAGTTAAAGAAATCATAGCTGAAAACAAGTTGAAAAACAAAGTTTCATCATTGGAAGATTTTGCAATAGAAATTGTTGTGGAACCAGAAAAAAACTTCAACAATGCTATGGGACAAGAAAGTTTAACTCGATTTGACCAACCAAAAGCAAAGAAAAAACACCCTAAAAAACGTAAACCTGCAGGGGAAAATGTAATTATAGCAAATAATAATAACAACGCCAATAATAAGCCTGCAAATAACAACAGACAAAATCCTGTCGACAAAAACACCGGTGACAAAAAACCAGTAATTGCAAGAAAACCTATAATTATTACTAAAAATGAGCCTAAAAAATAGCGCTTTATTACTTTTGGTTACATTACTCTTTTTTTCATGTGACAAAAAAAGAGTTTTTGATGAATACAAATCTGTCGGAAGCGCTTGGCATAAAGACAGTATTGCAACCTTCAATCTGCCGGAATTAGATTCAACAAAACGATATAATTTATTCGTTAATTTGAGAGATAACAACAATTATAAATACAATAATCTGTTTTTAATTGTTGCTCTTGAAAGCCCAAATGGCTTTACAAAAGTGGACACTCTTGAATACCAAATGGCAGATCCGGACGGATCGCTGCTTGGCAATGGATTTTCTGATATAAAAGAAAGTAAGCTTATTTATAAAGAAAACGAAAAGTTTAAAGGGAAGTATAAAGTTCACATTAAACAAGCTGTTCGGGAAACCGGAAAAGTTCCAGGTGTAAAGCTTTTAAATGGGATTACGGAAGTTGGTTTTAGAATAGAAAAAAAAGATTAAAATAGAATTATGGCTGTCAAAAAAAACAACAATCAGAATAAAAATATAGAGAAAGATGTAACCTATTATAAGAAGAAATTTTGGAAAATCTTCTTTTACGGATTAGGTGCTATCGGTTTATTTTTCTTATTTGCTTCCTGGGGACTCTTGGGTTCGATGCCTTCTTTTGAAGATTTAGAAAACCCAGATTCTAATTTAGCCACAGAAATCATCTCTTCCGACGGCGTGGTATTGGGAAAATATTTCGAAAAAAACAGATCTCAATTAAAATATTCAGATTTGCCCCAAAATCTGGTTCAGGCTTTAGTAGCAACGGAAGATGCTCGTTTTTATGAGCATTCAGGGGTAGACGGCAGAGGAACTTTGAGAGCCATTGCCAGTCTAGGAACAAGTGGTGGAGCAAGTACACTTACGCAGCAACTTGCCAAACAATTATTTCATGGTGAAGGTTCTAAATTTTTACCTTTTAGAATTGTACAAAAAGTAAAAGAATGGATTATTGCCATTCGCCTGGAGAGACAATATACTAAAAATGAAATCATCGCAATGTATTGCAATGTTTATGATTTTGGAAATAATTCTGTAGGGGTTAGTTCTGCTGCAAAAACCTATTTCTCCAAAGAACCTAAGGATTTATCCATTGATGAATCAGCTATATTAGTTGGAATGTTTAAAAACTCCGGATTATACAACCCGGTTAGAAATCCACAAGGGGTGAAAAATCGCAGAAATGTGGTGCTTTTGCAAATGGAGAAACAAAATATTATTACCGAAGATCAAAAAGTAAAATTACAAAGTTTACCCATTGCCTTAAATTTCAAATTAGAAACCCATAAAGAAGGAACGGCTACTTATTTTAGAGAATATTTACGTGATTACCTGAAAAAATGGGCTGAAGAAAATAAAAAACCAGATGGTTCTGATTATGATGTTTATAAAGATGGTTTAAAAATATATACAACCATAGATTCCAGAATGCAATCGCATGCTGAAGAAGCAGTTGCAGCTCACATGGCAAACCTTCAAGAAGAGTTTTTTATTCAATCAAAAGGCAATAAAAATGCTCCCTTTGTTAATATCTCTAAGAAAGAAACACAACGGATTCTCAATCAAGCTATGAAATCCTCACACCGTTGGGAGGTTATGAAATCACAAGATAAAAGTGATGAGGAAATTATAAAATCGTTCGACGAAAAAACAAAAATGACAGTCTTTTCTTGGAAAGGAGAAAGAGATACTATCATGACTCCAATGGATTCCATCCGTTATTACAAGCATTTTCTACAGTCTGGATTGATGGCCATGGAGCCACAAACGGGTAACATCAAGGCTTGGGTTGGGGGAATTAACTACAAATATTTTCAATACGACCACGTAGGACAAGGCGCAAGACAAGTAGGCTCCACATTCAAACCATTTGTTTATGCCACAGCTATCGAACAATTGAATATGTCTCCTTGTGATTCCATAATAGATTCCCCATTTACGATTCCCGTGGGACGTCACCATGTTACCGAATCTTGGACACCAAAAAACTCTGACAACAGATACCGAGGAATGGTTACTTTAAAAAGAGCTTTAGCAAATTCGATAAATACAATATCTGCAAAATTGATTGACAAAGTTGGTCCTGAAGCAGTAATAGAATTGACACATAAATTAGGTGTTAAATCCGAAATTGTAAACCAGCCCTCCATAGCATTAGGAGCAGTAGAAATCACCGTTGAAGATATGGTTGCCGCTTACAGCACTTTTGCCAACCAAGGTGTTTACACAAAACCACAATTCTTAAACAGAATAGAAGATAAAAGCGGTACCGTAATCTACGAACCTATCCCCGAATCGCATGATGTTTTAAATAAAGACATCGCATTTGCGGTGATAAAATTACTTGAAGGAGTAACCGAAGGTGGATCTGGAGATCGATTACGCAACACCTATGGAGGTAACGGCGACAATCGTTGGACCGGTTATCCATATCAATTCAAAAATCCGATCGCAGGTAAAACGGGTACCACTCAAAACCAGTCCGACGGTTGGTTTATGGGAATGGTTCCTAATCTTGTAACAGGTGTTTGGGTAGGTTGTGAAGATCGTTCCGCCCGATTCAAAAGCCTTACTTACGGTCAAGGTGCAACTGCAGCATTGCCGGTTTGGGCTTATTTCATGAAACTTTGTTATGCTGATCCAGGTCTTAAGGTCTCTAAAGAAAATTTTAACAGACCCCCGAATCTTTCTATAAAAGTAGATTGTTATTCTGCCCCAAAAGTAAAAGATACCACTGTAATACAACAAGACACTGAAGAATTCGAATTATAGTCAGGAGCTAATCCAGCTATCCGTTGCAATCTTTTTTTCCTCGCCGAAAAGGCGGTAAAAAAAAGGATTTCCACTACTATCTGGGCTAGGGCATTTGTTTTCAAAAAGGTTCGATTTTAAAAAATTCAAGAATTAGCAACTAATTATATGATCAATAAAAGAGTAAATAACGTTCAAGACGCGCTTCAAGGAATTGAAAACGGCATGACTATCATGTTAGGCGGTTTTGGATTATGCGGTATTCCGGAAAACTGCATTACCGAGTTAGTAAAAAAAGAAACCAACAATCTGACTTGTATTTCCAACAATGCGGGTGTGGATGATTTTGGTCTTGGTTTGCTTTTGCAAAAGCGTCAAATCAAAAAAATGATATCCTCTTATGTAGGCGAAAATGCTGAATTTGAACGCCAAATGCTTTCGGGAGAACTTGAAGTTGACCTAATACCGCAAGGAACACTTGCCGAACGTTGTCGTGCCGCACAAGCCGGGATTCCTGCTTTTTTTACTCCTGCAGGTTACGGAACTGAAGTAGCGAGCGGAAAGGAAGTTAGGGAATTCAACGGAAAAATGCACATCATGGAACATGCTTTCAATGCTGATTTTGCTATTGTAAAAGCTTGGAAAGGAGATACCGCAGGAAACTTAATCTTCAAAGGAACCGCTAGGAATTTCAATCCTTGTATGTCAGGTGCAGCCAAAATAACGGTTGCTGAAGTAGAAGAATTAGTTGAAGCGGGAACACTTGATCCCAACCAAATTCATATTCCTGGAATATTTGTACAGCGTATTTTTCAAGGAGATAAATACGAAAAGAGAATCGAGCAACGAACCGTTAGAGAAAAAAAATAGATAATAGACGAATAGATAATTGAGTTAACTCTTTATTTATTAAACTTAATGAACCTTAATTTCTTAATGGTTTAAAAAATCTAAACAGTTTTATTTATGTTAGACAAAATAGGAATCGCAAAAAGAATTGCACAAGAATTGAAAGATCGTTATTTCGTGAATCTCGGAATCGGAATCCCAACATTGGTGGCTAATTATATCCCAAAGGGAATCGACGTTGAATTTCAAAGCGAAAATGGCGTTCTTGGTATGGGTCCATTCCCATTTGAAGGAGAAGAAGACGCTGACATTATCAATGCTGGAAAACAAACCATAACAACCCTACCCGGTGCCAGTTTTTTTGATTCGGCAATGAGTTTCGGAATGATACGCGGACAACATGTTGATTTGACAATTCTAGGAGCAATGGAAGTTTCAGAAAATGGTGACATCGCTAATTGGAAAATTCCTGGCAAAATGGTAAAAGGTATGGGAGGAGCAATGGATTTAGTGGCTTCTGCAGAAAATATTATCGTTGCCATGATGCATGTCAACAAAGCTGGAGAGTCAAAAATCCTAAAAAAATGTACACTTCCGTTAACAGGCGTTGGCTGTGTTAAAAAGATAGTTACAGAATTAGCCGTGATGGAAATAACTCCGAAAGGATTCAAACTTTTAGAACGCGCTCCAGGCGTTACAGTAGAACATATAATAGCTTCAACCGAAGCCAATTTAATAATTGAAGGCGAAATTCCTGAAATGATTGTTGATTAAAACCAACTGTTTTCAACTTTCACTACTCTAAAAAAATGCATCCTATAAATGGATGCATTTTTTTTACTCCACTTTTTTAGTATTTACTCTCTTTATTGTCGCTTAAATAAATACAAACTTCTCACTGTTTTATGGTTATAAGCTATAAAATTCAAAATAATTTAACAAAAAACAAACGGTATGTTATTTTTTTGTTAAATTCGCCACCTTGTTTAAATTCATTTTTTAAATAATTAACCAAAACCCCAAATACATGAAAACAAAATTACTCGGAAAAATCGCCTTGTTTGCAACCGTTTCTTTTTTTGCATTGGAAGCAAACGCTCAAGATGCAGGAAAAAATGTGAATCAAAAAATTACTGATGAAAGAGGGAAACCTTCATTAATCGTTTTTAATGAGAAATCAACTTACAAATCTTCAGATTCTCAAAAAGCATTCACAGAACAATTAGGATTAAAGGTTAATTCTAATTTTTCTAAAACTAAATCTGAAACAGATAAGTTAGGATTTTCGCATGACAAATTTCAATTGTACCATGAAGGAATAAAAGTAGAATATTCAACCTTTACACTTCACTCCAAATCAGGAAAATTAGAATCAATGAGTGGTGCTTTTTATTCATTGGATAAAGTTAATACTCAGCCCGTTTTATCAAAAGAACAAGCTTTTGCACGTGCATTAAAACAAATTGGTGCAAAGCAATATCTTTGGGAGTCAGCTGAGCAATCTAAAGCAATGGACTACCAAAAACCTGCTGGAGAGTTAGTTTTACTTCCTGTTTTAGACGGTCCAATTTCAAAACAAAAAGACAACAACTTACGTTTGGCTTATAAATTTGATATCTATGCTACAAATCCAGTTAGTCGTGGTGATTTATATATAGATGCCGTATCTGGTGTTGCATTATATTATAACGCTACCATAAAACACCTTGGTGAATACAGCAATGGCCACCACGCCGATGCATCAAAAACATCAAAAGGGCTAACAAATACCGTTGCTTTTGTTGCCGCCAATGCCGCAACGCGTTACAGCGGAACACAATCCATACAAACTACTTTAAGCGGTTCATCGTATATTTTAGCAGATGCGACGCGTGGTTTGGGGATAAATACTTTCAACATGAAAAAAGGAACCAATTACACTACAGCGGTAAATTTTACCGATGTGGATAATAACTGGACCGCAACTGAATTTAACAACACGAATAAAGACAACGGTGCCCTTGATGCGCATTGGGGTGCAGAAAAAACATATGACTACTTTTCAACTAAACACACAAGAAACAGTTATGACAACGCTGGTGCTGTCATAAAGAGTTATGTGCATTTTGACGTTGCCTATGACAATGCTTATTGGAACGGAAGTGTAATGACTTACGGTGACGGAAGTGGAACTACTTTTGACATTCTTACCTCTCTTGACGTAGCGGCACACGAAATAGGACATGCCGTATGTGAAAAAACAGCAAACCTTGCTTATCAAAGAGAATCAGGAGCCATGAATGAGGGATTTTCTGATATTTGGGGCGCATGTGTGGAGTATTTTGCAGCTCCTACAAAATCAACTTGGTTAATAGGTGAAGACATCGAAAGAAGGGCAGGCAAAACGGCTTTACGATCCATGAGTAACCCAAAATTAGAAGGACAACCGGATACCTATGGAGGAACAAACTGGAAGGTCATTAATTGTGGTACGCCAACTCAAACTAATGATTATTGTGGTGTTCATACTAATAGCGGTGTATTAAACCACTGGTTCTATATTTTATCTGTAGGTAAATCAGGAACAAATGACATAGGTAGTTCTTATAATGTAACTGGAATTACAATTGACAAAGCGGCAAAAATAGCTTACCGATTGGAAAGTGTTTATTTATCAGCAAACTCCACTTTTGCAAATGCAAGAACTTACGGAATTCAATCAGCAGTCGATTTATATGGCGCTGGATCAGCTGAAGTTATTGCAACTACGAATGCTTTTTATGCTGTAGGAGTTGGTGCCGCATATGCTGGTTCAACTGATACTATCGCACCATCTACACCAGCTGGTTTAGCAGCTTCAGGAACTACTTCAACAACAACAAACTTATCTTGGACAGCTTCTACTGATAATGTAGCAGTTACAGGATATAATGTTTATCAAGGGGCTACTTTAAAAGCCACAGTTACGGGAACTACTTATGCTGTTTCAGGATTAACTGCTGCTACAGCTTACACTTTCTCTGTAAAAGGAAAAGATGCTGCGGGTAATTTATCTGCTGCAAGTAATGTAGTAAATATTACAACATCAGGAACTACAGTAACGTATTGCGTTTCAAAAGGAAGTAATGCAACGTCTGAATACATCGACTATGTTGGTTTAGGTGGAATTGCCAATACAACAGGGGCAAATGCAGGATACGGAAATTTTACAGCTTTGACAGGAAATGTACCTTATGGCTCAAACACCATTTTATTTAGCGCAGGTTTTAGTGGCTCAGCATATACTGAGTATTGGAAAATCTGGATTGACTATAACAAAAACGGTGTTTTTGAAACTGCCGAACAAATCGTTTCTGGGTCTTCTTCTAGCAGCGCTAACCTAACAGCGACATTTACTGTTCCAACAACTGCTTTGGCAGGAGCAACAAGAATGAGAGTTTCTATGAAATATAATGCAGCTCAAACGGCTTGTGAAACTTTTTCTTACGGAGAAGTAGAAGACTATACTGTAAATATTGGTGGGGCAGCTATTGCAGGATTTAATACAAGTTTTGCAGGTGATTTGGGTATTGAAAATAACATTTTTGATTACACGATGTCCCCAAACCCAGCTAACGAATTCTTAAATGTTAAAATGGCAGACAACAGAAGTGCTTCTTTTAGAGTTATCAATTACTTAGGCCAACAAGTTGAGTCAGGTAAAATTTCTGAAAATGCAATCAATGTAAGCAAACTAGGCGCTGGAATTTACCTTTTTGAAGTAAACGATGGTCAAAAAAGAATAACTAAGAAATTTATTAAAAAATAATCTTTCTTTTTCATAAATGAAAAGGGGGTGTCTTAAAAAAGACGCCCCCTTTTTAATTATCAAATCATTGCACAGATATTGGACTAGAAATCATTTTACAGAAACAAATCAAGAGTAGAACTATCTTAGTATATTACATTCTCAACTTTTTTATTAATAAAAAAACGAGGTAACAAAATCCAAACAATATTAAAAGAGTAAACATTTGCCAAGCACAGAGATCTATTGAAAAGTAATTAAAAATTTTCTTGATAAAGAAATTTCTTAATACGATTATTCATTTAAAAAAACCAACTTGCCACAAAAATTGCTGTTATCACACAAATCAAATCTACTATAAGCATCGTTCCTAGCGCGTAGCGGGTGTTTTTAATGTTTACAGAACCAAAATAAACGGCTATCACATAAAAAGTACTTTCGGCGCTGCATTGAAAAATACTAGCCAATCTAGCCGTTAAGGAATCGGCTCCAAAAGTGTTCATCGAATCAATCAAAAAGCCTCTTGATCCGGCAGAACTAAAGGGACGAAGTAAAGCGACCGGTAAAGCATCCGTAATTTCCTTACTTACTCCCATATTCGAAAAAATGAAAGCGATCCAATTGCTAATAATTTCAAATAAACCACTGTTTCTAAATAAAGAAATGGCAACTAACATACCCAATACATAAGGAAAAATAGTCACTCCGGTTTTCACACCATTATTGGCTCCCACTACAAAACTTTCAAAAACTGTAGTAGATGCTTCTGTAAATTTTTTCTCATGAATAAAAGAAAAAATCAAGGTAAAGGCAATTATTCCAATTAATATTAAAGCGGAAAGATTAGAGGTAAAATAGTTTTTTCCAATTAAATCCAAATGATTTACATACATCAACAAGCCAACAATTGCAGCTATTAATGTCATTAATACGATAACCAAAGAAGCACTTTTAAAATTGATTTTTTGCTTGATTCCAACGATCAGAAAAGCCGCAATCGTACCGATAAAAGAAGTGATAATACAAGGCAACATCACATCCGCAGGGTTGCTTGCATTAGCTGCAGCACGATATCCTATAATAGACGTAGCGATTAAAGTAAGACCTGAAGCATGCAAACACAAGAACATAATTTGTGCGTCACTTGCCTTGTCTTTATCTGGATTTATTTCTTGCAAACTCTCCATGGCTTTTAGACCAAACGGAGTTGCGGCAGAATCTAAGCCCAAAAAATTAGCAGCAAAGTTTAAGGTCATATACGATATCGACGGATGGTCTTTGGGAATACTCGGAAACACTTTTACAAAAACAGGACTCAATGCCTTAGCCAATTTTCCAGAAGCTCCCGAAATGATTAAAAGTTCCATTAATCCGCAGAAAAAAGCCAAATAAGCCATCAGCGGAAGGATTAAATCCAATAAAGTACTTTTACATGTTGGCAATAAACCATCTGATTTTTGAACACCACTATAAATCTTTACAGTTGTGTTTTTAAAAACATAAGTTGTGTCCGCATTCAGCGTGTCCCGATTGACAATCATGGTTTGTTCTGGTGCGGTCTTAATGCTGTCTTTTATAAAAGCAGGAAGTTCTTCGGCAAATTTCTCCGAAACCAAAATTGGATCATCTTTCTTTCCGTTCAAAACGTGGTCAATGGTATAACTGTCTCCAGAAAACAAACTAAACACTACAAATACAATTGCTGAAATGAAAATAACCAACCAGAATCTACTCAATACCATAATTTATAATTTTTGTAAATGTAATAAATCAATTGTAATGACAATAGCAAAAAGACATGCTCAATATCAAACACAAATCTAGATATTATACGCTAGTATTGACTCTTGAAATTGAAATTACCATTGAGTTTTTAGACATGAATAATTTCCTCGTCAATCAACAAATCTTCTCGTCTCAATCGAAGGAAAATTTGCGCTACGGCAATGGTGTCTTTTTCGCAGTAGGTTACAATTCTGTCGATATCTTTATCCACATAAAAAACATGTCCCACCTGACTGCCGTCGATATCACCTTTTGGGGAAGGAATTCCAAGGACTTTACACATCAATTTTAAAGAGGTATAGTGCTTATAATCGCCAAATTTCCACAATTCCAACGTATCTAAATGTGGGATTTCCCATGGTTTTTTTCCAAATAGGTTTAACTTGTTAGGAATAGGAATTTGGTTAATAATCATTCTCCTGGCGATGAATGGAATATCAAATTCTTTAGCATTATGACCGCACAAAACATGTTGCGGCTGGTTGAAATGAGTGTTTAATAAATTATTGAAATCCTGCAGAACTTTCTTTTCTTCTCCAAAAAAAGAAGTAACCCTAAAATTTCTAATATCTCCTCTGATGGTAAAATAGCCTACAGAGACACAGACTATTTTCCCAAACTCAGCCCAAATCCCGGCACGATCATAAAAATCCTCGGGAGTATATTCGTCTTTGCGCTGGTATTGGGTTTTGTGTTCCCAAAGATCCTTCATTTCAGCATCTAATGCATTGAACTCTTCCGCTTCCGGAACGGTTTCGATATCGAGGAACAGAATGTTATTGAGATTTATTTTTTCAATCATAAAAAGTCAATTAGAGAATTTGAAAATGAGTTAATTTGATAATGGTAAAAAACAACTAATTTAAAGATACTATTTTAAAACAAACTTTGTTGGTTCGTTGGGTTTTCGTGTTCTAATAACCATTTTTTTCGCCACAAGCCTCCTGCATAACCTGTTAGTGAACCATCGGTTCCTATTACTCGATGACAGGGAACCACAATCCACAAAGGATTTTTCCCATTGGCTGAAGCTACAGCTCGAATGGCTTTCACATCACCTAATTTTTTAGATAAATCCATGTAAGACATCGTTTTTCCGAACGGAATTTCTAATAAACCTTTCCAGACTTTTTGTTGAAAATCAGTCCCTTTTAGATTTAATTTAAAATCGAAATCGTTTCTTTTCCCTTCGAAATAATCGTTAAGTTGCGAGACAGCATCCTTCAAAATTATTGGAATTGTGTTTAAAATTTCTCCTTCATCAGAAACTGAAATCACCGAAATTCCATTTTCATCGCCAATAATTGTAGCAATTCCTAAAGGCGTTTTGATATAAGCTGTTTCCATATTTTAAAGATATATTTTTTTACGGTTTGAAAGTGTTTTTTTGTAAAAATAAAAAAACCATCCTAATAAAGATGGTTCTTGTATTTTAGCCCTGATGGTCCCGAAGTTTCGGGAGGCATCTTTTTCTTTTCTCGTTTCTCAACGAGGCAAGAAAAGATATAACGGACAGCAGGATTAGCTCCAGAAACTGAAAAAAGTTCCGTATAAACTATTTTAAATTACTGTAGATATAAGCTTCCAATCCTTTCAGCTCCTCGTCAGACATCTCTTCGGTAAGTGCAAAATTAGTTTTCATCACTTCGTACTGACTTGGATCAACTAATGGCTCAGCATCCTCTTTCAGGAAGGCAACGATGTTACCATTCTTTTCTTTATATATTTTTGCAATATCCTGAATACTTGGGCCAATTGATTTTTTGTCCACTTCATGACAGGAAACACAATTTCCTTTCCCTTCGAAAATTTCCTTTCCTAGTTCCTCAGGAGCTTGGGTTGTTTCTTTCGCCGAAGTTGGATATAAAGGTTCCTTCTTATCTATTTCTTTCTTGCAGGAAATCAGGAATAGTAAGGCGAATAAAAAAAGTATCTTTTTACTCATATTTTTATTGTTTATTTTCTGGTATTCGTGAATCTTCGATTTCATGTTTATTTATTTAAAAGTATCGCAGCTTCTTTGGCAAAATAAGTCGAAATCAAACTTGCTCCGGCGCGTTTTATACACATTAATTGTTCCATCATAATTTTATCGTGATCTAGCCAGCCTCTTTCGGAAGCGGCTTTAATCATCGCATATTCACCCGAAACATGATACACCGTTACTGGAACATTTACTGCATTTTTGACCTCACGAACGATGTCTAAATAGGCAATTCCGGGTTTCACCATGACCATATCAGCGCCTTCTTCCACGTCCCATAACGCTTCTTTGATAGCTTCTATGCGATTGGCATAATCCATTTGGTAGGTTTTCTTGTCTTTTGGGATTTCAGTGGCGTCAACAGGAGCGCTATCAAGTGCATCACGAAACGGTCCGTAAAAAGCAGAAGCGTATTTCGCAGAATAACTCATGATGCCTACATTATGAAAACCGGCAGCGTCCAGACCTTCACGCAAACGCAACACGCGTCCGTCCATCATATCCGATGGTGCTACAAAATCAGCGCCGGCTTGCGCATGAGAAACGGCCATTTTCACCAAAGCATCATTCGTCGAATCGTTTTCTACATCACCGTTTGCAATGATTCCGTCATGTCCATAAATAGAATAGGGATCCAAAGCTACATCAGGCATTACAATCATTTCCGGACAAGCGGCTTTTATCGCACGAATGGCATTTTGCATCAATCCGTTCGGATTCCACGCTTCCAATCCCATATTGTCTTTTAAATTTTCACTGACTTTTACATAAAGATTCACCGCACGAATTCCCAATGCGAATATTTCTTTGACTTCTTCCACAGTTAAATCTATCGAACGACGGTAAATCCCAACCATCGAAGGAATTTCTACTTGTACATTTTCGCCTTCAGCAATAAACATAGGAAACATAAAATCCGATGGACTTAAACTTGTTTCACGAACTAAACTTCTAATTGATTCGTTCGTTCTTAATCTTCTGCCTCTTTGTAATGGGAACATATGATTTATGATTTTAGATTAGCGATTGCTGATTTATGATTTAAAACATATTGGTGATAACAGAAAATCTGCAATCAAAAATCGTTAATCATCAATTTGCAATCCAATTTTTTGGATTTTCTAATACGTTTACTATTTTTTCTTCATCGCTTCCGGCTTCAGCGTGATGGTCGTATACCCATTGCACATGCGGCGGTAAACTCATTAGGATACTTTCTATTCTACCATTGGTTTTTAGTCCAAATAAAGTGCCTTTGTCGTGAACCAAATTGAATTCGACATAACGGCCACGGCGAATTTCTTGCCAAGTTCTATTTTCTGCCGTATAAGGCAAATCTTTTCTTTTTTCTACGATTGGAACGTATGCTTCGAGGAAACTATTCCCCACTTCTGAAACGAAATTAAACCAGTTCTCCATTGTCATTGCATCTGTTGCTTTGCAATAATCGAAAAACAATCCGCCAATTCCGCGTGCTTCATTTCGATGTGCATTCCAGAAATAGGCATCACATTGTTTCTTATATTTTGGATAAAATTCCGGATTATGTTTGTAACAAGCGGTTTTACACGTCTGATGAAAATGAATCGCATCTTCTTCAAACAGATAGTAGGGTGTTAAATCCTGTCCTCCGCCAAACCATTGCTGAATCACGTTTCCGTTGTCATCGTACATTTCAAAATAACGCCAATTGGCATGAACCGTTGGCACCATTGGGTTTTTTGGATGCAAAACCAAACTCAGTCCGCAGGCAAAAAAATCAGCTTCGCCTACATTGAACATCTTTTGCATGGCTTCCGGTAATTTCCCGTGAACGGCCGAAATATTAACTCCGCCCTTTTCGAAAACTGATCCGTTTTCAATCACGCGGGTTCTTCCGCCTCCGCCTTCCGGACGTTCCCAAAGATCTTCACGGAATTTGGCTTGACCTTCAACTACTTCCAAACCTTTACAAATTTGGTCTTGAAGGTTTTGTATGTATGCGTAAAATTTATTTTTCATTCGTATGTTCATATAATTCCATATCTAATGGAGCTTGATCTTTTGGAGTAAATTCATTTAGCAATGTTTTTTTCCAAATAAAACTAGAATTTTGGGCAACTTTCATGCTTTCTAAATTCGTTTTATGAGCAATGATTTGAAGTGTTTTCAAATCTAATTCATTGTAAGCAAAATCTGAAATGGCCTTAACTGCTTTAGTAACCAACCCTTTTCCTTCAAAATTTTTTCCGATGCAATACGCAAGTTCACCAATCCTTTTTGTCCAATCAATCTTTTTAATGATAATCAATCCAATGATCTTTTGGGAATGTATTTCTCTAATGGCAAAGGTGAAATTTACTTTTTGTTGAATTTCTTTCTCTTTAATTTCAATGTATTCTGCTGACTTTTCAACTGTTGCATTACTGGAAAGCGTAAGCGGAAAAAATCTGCGAAATCGTTCTGCATTGTCCATTATCAAAAGGTGCAATTCATTGGCTTCTGTCGTTTTCAATTTGTCAATAACGAAGTTTTCTGTGATCATAATATTCATCATAAATTTGCTTTTGCAGCAGCTATTTTACTATTAATTCCAAATGAAAACACTTTGCTTTCCTGTTGGATATAATTATAAATAGCAATCGCTTTTTCAGAAAAATTAAACGAATTATCTTTCGAAGCAATCATTAAAAAATCACCAAATTGCTCCAGCTGATTCCAATCTAAGTGCAAACGTAACAAATGCGTAATTAAATCCGTTTCATTTAAATCAATCAGACTTTTAATGTTTAATCCAAAGTCTTTCAATTGATTTTCTATGTTGATTTTATCTTCTAAATCCCAAAATTTAGGCACAAAGACTATAGAAAGCAATGTTTTCAATACATTGTCTATTCGTATACTTTCCTGGTCTCGTAATCCTTTATTTAGCATTTTTATGAACCCTTACTGATTGTATTCCTTCACTGCATCAATGAACGCTTTTGCGTGATCCACAGGAATATTTGGTAAAATTCCGTGACCTAAATTCACGATGTATTTGTCTTTTCCGAATTCGTCAATCATTTCATGAACCATTTTCTTAATCACCGGAATTGGAGACAACAATCTTGAAGGATCAAAATTTCCTTGCAACGTGATGTTTCCACCAGACAAGTATCTTGCGTTTCTTGGAGAACAAGTCCAATCAACACCAAGAGCTGAAGCTCTACTTTTACCCATTTCGCCAAGCGCGAACCAACATCCTTTTCCGAAAACAATTACCGGTGCATCATCAGCCAATGCTTCAATGATTTGGTTGATGTATTTCCAAGAGAATTCCTGATAATCCACTGGAGATAACATTCCTCCCCAAGAGTCAAAAATTTGAACGGCATTTACTCCCGCTTTTACTTTTTCTTTTAGGTATAAAATAGTGGTATCCGTAATTTTTTGCAATAAAACATGGGCTGCTTCTGGATATTGGAAACAAAATCCTTTGGCCATATCAAAGCTTTTAGAACCTTTACCCTCCACTGCATAACACATAATTGTCCAAGGTGAACCTGCGAAACCAATTAATGGCACCTCATCATTCAACATTTCTTTGGTCAATTTAATAGCTTCAAAAACGTACCCTAATGTTTCATGTACATCTGGAACGATTACTTTCTCCACATCCTGAATCGTACGAATTGGATTTGGTAAAAATGGACCAAAATTTTCTTTCATCAACACTTCAATTCCCATTGCTTGTGGAATTACCAAAATATCCGAAAATAAAATCGCAGCATCCGGAGCAATCCTTCTAATCGGTTGTAAGGTGATTTCGGCAGCTAATTCTGGTGTTTGACAACGCGTGAAAAAATCATATTTATCACGTAAAGCGATAAATTCCGGCAAATATCTTCCGGCTTGACGCATCATCCAAACTGGTGGACGTTGTACAGTTTCTCCTTTTAGTGCTCTTAAAAATAGGTCGTTCTTAAGCGCCCTAACCCCCGAAGGGGGAATTTGATTCTCGTTAATGTTCATTTTTATTTTACTTTATGACTATTTTTGGGTCGTCTAATTTTAAGTTAATTGTTAATTGCGCCATTCCATATTCCCCCTTCGGGGGTTAGGGGGCTTTATAATATTCAATAACTTCCTCAATCACCTCTTCGATAGTTGGTGTTTCGGCAATTACTATGTTTTTAATTTTCTTTGTTTCTAATGCTGATGCTGTGGTAGTGCCTACGCAAAAACAAACCTCATTCTTGATTTTATTATTTGTCAAATAACTTTCAACGGCAGATGGGCTAAAAAACAGAATCCCGTCAAAGTTTTCCTGGTCTGATATTTTGAAAGGTGCAAGTGTTGTTTGATAAACTTCAATTTCGTTAAAAGTTATTCCTGCGCTTTTTAATGCTTCAGGCAATGTTTCTTTGCGCAAATTTCCGCTCAAAAAAGTATAGCTTTCCTTATTGTAAATCAAAGTGATAATTTCGGCTAATTCAGATGCGTAATCCAAATAAACATCAACTGTAAAGCCATGCGATTCCAGTAATTCCTTGGTTTTAATACCTACACAAAAAACAGGTTTAGTCTTTAATACTTCCCAACCGTTTTGTTCTATCAAACTTAAAACAGCATTTTGGCTACTAAAAATTAAGTTGTTGTTGATGGTATTGAGTTCAAAAAGGTTGTTTTTAATTTCGATGAAATCCTGTTCTAAAAGATCAAAATTAGCATCAAGAAATACTTGCCTTTGTTCTGCCGACAATGTTTTGGTGGATAAAATGCTTGTTTGGCTCATTATTTCTTCAAATTATTTTTAATTTCCGTCATCAATTTTGTTCCGCCATTTTCTAAAATTTTCTGAGCAGATATAAATCCTAATTTTTTCCATTCTTGCAACGGAACGGTTTTTTCTATTTCGATTTTTTGCTTTCCGTCTATTGAGAAAAGTACCCCTTTAAACAAAATATCATCTTCCATAAATACTGCCAAAGCCCCAATTGGTGCTGTACAACCGCCTTCTAATGTTTTTAGAAACTGTCTTTCGATATGTGTACACACTTCGGTTTCAATATCGTTCAATTCAGAAACCGCATCTCTGCAAAAATCATCCTTTGCCATAGCAACAATCACCATAGCTCCTTGAGCCGGTGCAGGAACCATCCAATTCAAATCGATATAATTAGAAGGTTTTAAGTTTATTCTTTCTAATCCTGCTGCTGCAAAAACAGCTCCGTTCCAATCGCTTTTTTGCAATTTTTGCATTCTGGTATTGACGTTTCCACGCAAATCTACTACTTTATGATTGGGATATTTATTGAGCCATTGCGCTTGACGGCGCAAACTTCCTGTGGCAATTATTCCTTCTCCGTCAAGAAAATCAAGGTTTCCCTTGTGTACCAAAATATCCAATGTATTGGCTCTTTCCAGAACAGCTGCCTGCACAATTCCTATTGGTAAAGCGGTAGGAACATCTTTCATGGAATGCACTGCGATATCAATCTGACCATTAATCATAGCGATATCAAGCGTTTTTGTAAAAATTCCTGTGATTCCTAATTCGTACAGTGGTTTATCGAGAATGATATCTCCTTGTGATTTTACCGCTACAATTTCGGTTTTATAACCTAGATCGTTAAGTTTTTTTTCAACGGTGTGGGCTTGCCAGAGCGCGAGTTGACTATCGCGGGTTCCTATGCGTATTGTTTTATTCATTATCTTGTAATAGCTCCTATTTTGAAAACTTTTTCAATCCATTCTATACTTTCGTCTACCATAGTATTGTCATCTTTCAAATGATTGGCAAAGTGAGTAGTTATTTTTTGGATAATTCTGGCACTGATGATTTCGGCCTGCTCTTCATTAAAATTTGAAATCTTTCTGCTTTGGAAATCTAATTCTGAGTTTTTTATCGCATTCAGTTTTGCTTTCAAAGCATTAATGGTTGGAGCAAATTTTCGGCCTTTAGTCCAAATATTAAATTCTTCTTTAATTTCTTCAATGATTGCTTCCGCTGCAGGGATATGTTTTTTCCTGTTTTCTAAAGTTTCATCTGTCATTTGAGACAAATAATCCATGTGAATCAGCGTAACTCCTTCTAAATCCAGAACATCTTCATTTACATTTTTTGGAATGGATAAATCCAAAATCAACAATGGTTTTTTCAGATTCAGAATTGCTTTGTCAATAGTTGGATTTTGAGCACCGGTAGCAACAACAACAACATCTGCTTTTTGCAATTCCAGATGCAGTTCTGAATAATCTTTTACAATTAAATTCAGTTTTCCGGCTAGCTTTTCGGCTTTATCTTTGGTTCTGTTGATTAAAGTGATGTGCTCGTTTTTAGTATGTTTTACTAAATTTTCACAGGTATTTCTACCAATTTTTCCTGTACCAAATAATAAAATGTTTTTGTTCCCAATGTCTTCTACATTCTTGATAATATACTGCACCGAAGCAAAAGAAACCGAAGTGGCTCCAGAACTAATTTCAGTATCTGTTTTTATCTTTTTGCTGGCTTGAATGACTGCATTAACCAGTCTTTCCATAAAAGCATTCGCCAAACCAAAAGATTTTGACTGAATAAAACTGGTTTTAATTTGAGAAATAATTTCGAAATCACCTAAAATCTGACTGTCTAGACCTGTTCCTACACGAAACATATGACTGATTGCTTCTTGGTTTTTGTAGACAAAGCCTACTTTTTGAAATTCTTCAACAGAACCTTGACTATTCTCACAAATCAATTTTATTAATTGAAAAGGGTGTTCTGCAAAACCATAAATTTCCGTACGGTTGCAAGTAGAAGTTATGATTAAACTCTCTATTCCTTCTGTTTTAGCTTGTTCGAGTAAACGGGTTTTTGCAGTGGCATCTAAACTAAATTTACCCCTAATCTCAGCATCTGCTTTTTTATAGCTCAATCCAACGGAGTAAAAATAATGATGCTTTAATGTGTTATTGTTTTTCATATTTGCACTTTTCAAGAAAGTGAAACAAAATTAGAACTATAGTATTTATAAAAGTAACGCTAGAAGTACTTTTTGTATCGCTATGTGATTTTTTGGTTTTAAATCGTTGTTTTATTCTAAAAACCCTTATTTTTGTGGCAGAAACAGCTTCTTTTAATCGCCTTATTCAGAACGTTTCTAAATAAATAGACTTGGTAATTATCATTTTCATATTAAAAAAATATCGCTATGGGTTCTCAAGAAATTATAAAAATAGAAGATGATTTTACCCTAATTCGCTTTCAGAATGATGGCACCGATTCCTTTCAAGCCCAGCGTGAAGTAAGCAGCGGATTGATCCAGTTTCATTTTGGATTAAAAGGAAATGCTAAGTTTATCTTTAACCAAGGTAATTATGCTTTGGAACTGAAAGAGGAAAAATCGTTACTTTTATACAATCCACAGAAGGAACTTCCCTTAAATCTGGAATTAGCTCCAAATTCCTGGGTGATATCAGTGATTATTTCCATCAAAAAATTTCATGCTTTATTCTCTACCGAAGCGGATTATATTACTTTTTTGAGCGCTGACAATAAGGACAAAAAATATTATAACGAAGGAAATATCAGCCCATCAATGGCAATTGTCTTATCGCAATTGTTTCATTACAGCTTGCATCCATCTATAAAAAACCTGTATTATAAAGGAAAGGGATATGAATTATTGAGTTTGTATTTCAATAGAACCGAAGATCCAAACGCAGAACAATGTCCTTTCTTAATAGATGAGGACAATGTAATGAAGATTAGAAAGGCCAAAGAAATTATTATTGCCAATATGGCCGAACCGCCAGGATTACAAGAATTAGCCGATGAAATAGGTTTGAATTTAAAGAAACTAAAAATGGGTTTCAAACAAATTTATGGTGATACGGTTTATGGTTTTCTATTTGACTACAAAATGGATTTTGCACGAAAATTACTCGACAGCGGCTCTTATAATGTAAACGAAGTAGGATTGAAAATCGGGTACAGCACCGGAAGTCATTTTATAGCGGCATTCAAAAAGAAATTTGCCACCACGCCAAAGAAATATTTGATGTCAATCAACCCAAATATGCCGTAAAGAATTGATTTCCTATATTAAACAATAAATAAAAAATAGTTAATCGCAATTTATAAAAAAGTAAGTTTAATTACTTTTGTACCAACAAAAAAAAACAATATGAAAGGTGTATTATTAGTTAATTTAGGTTCTCCGGAAAGTCCAACTGCTAAAGACGTTAAACCGTATTTAGATGAGTTTTTAATGGATAAATACGTAATTGATGTTCCGTTTTTGTTACGAGCATTATTAGTTCGTGGGATAATTTTACAAACAAGACCTAAAAAATCTGCTGCCGCTTACGCAAAAATATGGTGGGACGAGGGTTCGCCGCTTGTGGTTATCTCCAAAAGAATGCACGCCAAAGTAAAACAATTAGTTGACATTCCTGTTTCCTTAGCTATGCGTTATGGTAATCCGTCTCTATTATCTGGTTTACAAGAACTGCATGACAAAGGTGTGACCGAAGTGCTGCTTTTCCCTTTGTATCCGCAACATGCAATGGCCTCTACCACTACAATATTAGAACTAGCAGAAGAACACCGTAAAAAATATTTCCCGGAAATGAAATTTACGATAGTTCCAGCGTTTTATAACAAACCTGATTATTTACAAAATCTGGCCGATTCTATTAAAAGTCACTTAGTAGGTTTTGATTACGATCATTTATTATTCTCCTATCATGGAATTCCTGAGCGTCACATTCGCAAAACGGATATCACCAAATCACATTGTAAAATTGATGGTTCTTGTTGTAATACGCCTTCGCCGGCGCATGAATTTTGCTACCGTCACCAATGTTACCAAACTACCAAACAAGTCATAAAATTACTGGGAATCCCAGAAGGAAAATACAGCCAGACTTTTCAATCTCGATTGGCAGGAGACAAATGGCTGACGCCTTACACAGACGTTGAAGTAAACAAAATGCCTGAAAAAGGAATTAAAAAACTTGCCGTTGTAACCCCTGCTTTTGTATCCGATTGTTTAGAGACTTTGGAAGAAATTGCGATGGAAGCCAATCATGAGTTCAAAGTTCACGGAGGTGAAGAATTTTTAGCAATTCCTTGTTTGAATGACAGCGACGATTGGTGCAAAACAGTGAGCAATTGGATTACAAATTGGTCGAACGCCTCGTCATCCGTTAAAGTAGACTCTGAAAAAGCAAACGCTTAAATGACTGTTGCTTCTGATGAATTAGGAACACAGGACATCAAAAAACTCTTGATTAAACAAGCGGTTCCTTCTTCTATTGGGATTTTATTCATGTCGGTCAATATTTTGATTGATACCATATTTGTCGGGCAATGGATTGGTTCCTTAGCCATTGCAGCGGTAACGGTTGTCCTGCCTATCACTTTTCTAATTTCCTCTTTGGGAATGGCGATCGGTGTGGGCGGAGGCTCTGTGTTTTCACGAGCTTTGGGCGCAAATAATCGTGAAAAAGCAAAAATTACCTTTGCCAATCAAATCATGATGACATTCTTATTGTCATCGATTTTTGTTGTTTTTGGTCTTTTCTTCAGCAACGAAATGCTGATGCTGTTTGGTGCAAAAGGATCTATCATGAAACCCGCAAGAGAATTTTTCTTTCCTATCATCATATCGGTTCCGTTTTTGGCTCTTTGTATGATGGGCAACAATATTATTAGGGCGGAGGGAAAAGCTAAATTCGCGATGGTCGCCATGATTATTCCTGCTTTTGCAAATATCGCCTTGGACATCGTTTTTATAAAATTTATGAATTTGGGTATGTTTGGATCCGCAATGGCTTCCGCAATTTCCTATTTCATGTGCTTTGCATTTGTACTATGGTTTTTTATTTTTAAAAGTGAATTAAAACTAAGGGCGAGACATTTTAAGTTTAAACTTCCAATTATAAAAGAAATAACAGAACTGAGCATTGTCACTTTTTCGAGACAAGGAGTAGTCAGCATTTTAGCCATAATTCTAAATCATACTTTATATACCTACGGAGGCGAACATTCTGTTGCAATTTATGGAATCATCAGCCGAATGCTAATGTTTGCTTTGTTTCCAATTCTGGGAATTACACAAGGTTTTCTTCCTATAGCCGGTTTTAATTACGGTGCTGAGAATTATGGCAGAGTTAAGGAAAGTGTACAACTTTCGATAAAATACGCCGCCATTTTAGCCACGCTGATTTTTGTGGTTATTCTAATTTTTGCCGAACCTATAGTTGCCATTTTTACAACAGACCCAAAAGTAATTGCAGAAACTCCGGGAGCTTTGCGCTGGGTTTTTGCGGCTTCGCCAATCATAGCCATTCAACTCATTGGTGCGGCTTATTTTCAGGCCGCCGGAAAAGCAAAAAAAGCCTTGCTTTTGACCTTAAGCAAGCAAGGATTTTTCCTAATTCCGCTGGTGCTGATACTACCAAATTTTTTAGGTATTTTTGGCGTGTGGATTGCATTCCCAATTGCCGATGTGCTTTCAACATTATTAACCGGCTACTTCCTAAAAAAAGAAATAAACACAAAACTGATTCAAACTAACGATGGAATATTATAATTACCTTAAATCCTTACACCTTATCTTTGTAATAACCTGGTTTGCGGGATTATTTTATATTGTTCGCTTGTTTGTTTACCAAATTGAAGCTGCTGAAAAATCATCTCCGGAGAAGGAAATTCTGCAAAAACAATATAAAATAATGACGTATCGTCTTTGGTATATTATTACTTGGCCATCGGCAGTTTTAGCAAGTATATTTGCTTTTTGGATGTTGTTATTTACTGATTTAGGCCAAGCATGGTTAAAAATGCCTTGGATGCATGTAAAACTTGGCTTTGTATTTGTGTTGTATTTGTATCATGCAAAATGCCAACAAATATTCAAGCAATTGCAAAATGACGAAGTAAAATACACAACAACTTTCATGCGATTGTGGAATGAAGTCGCAACGATTATCCTTTTTGCGGTGGTGTTTTTAGTAATTTTAAAAAATGCGGTGAACTGGATTTACGGTGTAGTTGGAATTTTTCTCTTTTCACTTTTAATTATGCTTGGATTTAAATTTTACAAACGCATTCGAGAAAGAAATCAATCTTAATTATGTTCAAGAACTTTAAAATGTCGATGCTTTCCTTACGAATCAGGATTTTCCTATCCATGATTGTATTGATAATCATGGCGTCCATTTTGTTAGCTACTATTTCAATCATTCAATTCAAAAACGAAGCTAAAGAATACCATCAAGAACGCTTAGAACGAAAAGAAGACGCGATAAAAGAACATATCAATTATGTCCTTTCAACCACTACATATCCTTTGACAACTGAGAATTTAGGCTTGATTTTTAAAGATAAAATTCACGAACTGGCGCAAATTCACAGTATTGAAATCAATATTTACAGCTTAGACGGAAAACTGCTGAAATCATCCAAGGAATCATTTTCTGTAGACAAGGTATCGCCTTCTATTCCAAAATACATCCTAAAATTAGTTCGTTCCTCCATAGAAAAAAGATATGTAGACATTAAAACAATTAATGGCGTAAAGAATCGATCGTCCTATAGCCAGATAAAAGATGATAAATTCAAAACGCTTGGTATTTTGAATCTCCCTTATGTAGAAGATGATGGTTTCTATGAAAATGAATTAAACAGCTTCTTGATTCGTTTGGGCCAGGTGTATTCTTTTATGCTGATTGTGGCTTTTGCAATCGCCTATTTCCTTTCGACATACATTACAAAATCGCTAAAAACGATTTCCGATAAGTTGAGCGAAACCAGTTTGAATCAAAAAAACGAAAAAATCGTATTAGAGGCCAGTAGCAAAGAAATTAATCTGTTGATCAAAGCTTACAACGGAATGGTGGACAAACTGGAAAAAAGCGCGATAAAACTAGCGCAAAGCGAACGCGAAGAAGCGTGGCGCGAAATGGCAAAACAGGTGGCTCATGAAATCAAGAATCCGCTTACTCCAATGCGATTGACTGTACAGAGTTTTCAAAGAAAATTTGATCCTAATGATACCGATGTAATTCAAAAGATGAAAGATTACTCAGAGACATTGATTCAACAAATTGATACGATGAGCGCCGTTGCGTCAGCCTTTTCAAATTTTGCTTCGATGCCGGCACAGCAAAATGAAACGCTAAATGTCGTTAATGTGGTTGATCTGGCTATGGATATTTTCAATGAGGAATACATTGTTTTTGCAAGTGATTCTCCTGAAATTATTTCGAAAATAGATCGGACACAACTCATTCGAATAATTACAAATTTAGTCAAAAATGCGATTCAAGCCATTCCTGAAAACCAAGATTCCAAATCCATAATCGTAACGGTAAAAAAAGAGCAAAACAACGTCTTGATAACTGTTGCCGATAACGGGATCGGAATTCAAGCCAAAGATATCAGTCGCATATTCGAACCAAAATTCACTACCAAAAGCAGCGGAATGGGTCTTGGTCTTGGTATTATTAAAAACATCATCGAAAATTATAAAGGAACGATTACCTTTGAATCTGAATTTGGAAAAGGAACTACTTTTACAGTTTCTCTCCCAATAATTAACAATTAAAAATCACAATTATGAATTACGAAAGTATTTTAATTACAACAGAAAATAATATTGCAACGATTACCATTAATCGTCCTACAAAACTAAATGCATTGAATGCGGCGACTATTTCTGATTTGCATAAAGCAATTAAAACATTAGGAAAAAACAATGAAATTCGTGTTATCATTTTAACTGGAAGTGGAGAAAAAGCTTTTGTTGCCGGAGCCGATATTGCAGAATTTGCAAACTTTTCTATCGAAGAAGGAATGCAATTAGCAGCTGAAGGACAAGCAAAATTATTTGATTATATAGAAAATCTAAAAACTCCTGTAATCGCCGCAATCAATGGTTTTGCTCTTGGAGGCGGATTAGAATTAGCCATGGCATGTCATTTCAGAGTTGCTTCTGACAATGCTAAAATGGGACTTCCTGAAGTTTCACTTGGATTGATTCCAGGCTATGGAGGAACACAGCGTTTGCCACAATTAGTAGGCAAAGGTCGCGCAATGGAAATGATTATGACCGCGGGAATGATTACCGCTGAAGACGCCTACAGAGCTGGATTAGTAAATCATGTGGTGCCACAGGCAGAACTTTTAGAATTTTGTAAAGGAATTGCCCAAAGAATAATGAAAAATTCTCCTTACGCTATTGGCAAAGCCATCAAATCAGTCAATGCCAACTTCAAAGAAGGTAAAAACGGGTATGAAACCGAAATAAAAGCGTTTGGAAAATGTTTTGGAACCGAAGATTTTAAAGAAGGAACAACAGCATTTTTAGAGAAAAGAAAAGCAGCATTCAAAGGAAAATAAAAACTATTCGGTCACAGTCGAAAGACTGTCGATTATGCTAAAAAACAATACATTATCTAAAATTCAACTTATGTCTTACCAACCTGTATTTGCCCAATTTTGGGAAAAGGTAAAAGAAAGCATCCAAAATGGAACTTACGCTAAATTAACTTTGGCTAAAACTATTGGTGATACCGAATTAAAAAACATTTACGTTCGCCCGGTATTGAACGATGATATTTTCAGCCTTTCGGTTACCGCGCGATATAAAACGGAAGAAATAGAAAGTTTCCATACACTTGATGAAGCCTTCATGATTTTATCACCCTTCATAAATAACCCTTTTTTGACGGCGCTGCTATTTACAACGGAAAACGATATCACCTTTAAACTCAATAAAAAAAGAGTGGGAAGTATTGTGGAACAAGCGCCTACTTTTAAAAACCCTTCGAATGTTATCCTAGAAATGAAAGAAAAAGGAATTTCAATTTAAGACTTTGGATTAACGATTGCTGATTTTTGATTTAAGAATCAGCAATCAATAAACATCTGAAATTTAAAATAGTGGTCAGTGATCAGTTCTTGGTTTGAGTATAAAACAAAACTGAAATCGATTTTTTTGAAGTAGAGCAGTACTATTTCAACGTCAACAAACTGAATACTAAAAACTAAACACTGCTTACTTATTTCTCTCCTTCCCATTCCGCATAAAACTGCGACAAAAATCCTTGCATATACTGATGTCTTTCTTGTGCAATTTGTTTCCCGGTTTCCGTATTCATCTTATCTTTTAACAGCAATAACTTTTCGTAAAAATGATTCAGGGTTGGAGAATCATTCTTCTTGTATTCTTCCTTTGACATCTTCGCTTTTGGGGCGATTTTAGGATCGTACAGCGTTCTATTTTTAAATCCGCCATAATTGAACGCTCTTGCAATTCCAATTGCACCAATGGCATCTAAACGGTCTGCATCCTGAACGATATCCAATTCAATAGAAGAGAATTTCTTTTCGAAATTACCGCCTTTGTACGAGATGTTTTCAATGATATTTATTACGTGCTCTATCGTTTTTTTGGACGTGTTTTGTGCTTCTAAAAATTCACGCGCTATTCTGGGACCCACTGTTTCGTCTCCGTTATGAAATTTACTATCCGCAATATCATGAAGCAAAGCACCCAAACGAACAATTGTAGGGTCACAAACTTCATTTCTGGAAATTAAAACAGCGTTTTTATACACTCTTTCAATATGGAACCAGTCGTGTCCACCTTCGGCATTTTCTAATTTTTCTTTAACAAAAAGAATGGTTTTATCTATTATGTTTTCTTTGATCATGGATGACATTGGTTTTTATCAAAAAATGTTGAATCCTGAAGCTAAACAACTTCAAAATTCAACATTCTCTATTCATTATTCGAACTCAGAATTCTATCGTGCTAAAGCTGGCTCTACCCATTTGAAAATATGGGATTCTTGAGGTATTACCATTCTTTCTGATATTCTAGCCATTCTTGCTGGCAATTTTATCAAATAATCACGTGCTTTCTCTGCTTCATCAGTCAAACCAGAAATCTTGTCAATTTCCCATTTTTCAATTAATTTTTGCATGATATCTACATAATCCGCTGCGGTATAAACGCCAATTCGTTGCGCAGAATCAGAAAACTGTTCAAAAGCAGTACTGATCTTTTGTCCTGATTCTCTCAAGAAATGTGCTGGCATAACAATTTTTGCTTTCATCATATATTGAAAAGCAAGCATCATTTCGCTAGGGTCTACTTGAAAAATACGGTTCACAAATTCACTATAGGCATGATGATGACGCATTTCGTCACCAGCAATCATTTTACACATTTTAGACAATTTGTTATCCCCATATTTCTTAGCCATTTGTGCCACTCGGTTATGAGAAACATACGTTGCCAATTCTTGAAAACTGGTGTAAACAAAGTTTTTATAAGGGTCTCTTCCAGTACCAATATCAAAACCATCGTTGATAAGGTGCTGCGTCGTCATTTCGATTTCACGCATGTTCACACGACCTGACAAATACAAGTATTTATTAAGCAAATCTCCGTGACGATTTTCCTCTCCGGTCCATTGTCTGATCCATTTAGACCATCCATTTCTCTCCACGTTATCAATACCATCTACATCCATTAACCAGGATTCATAGGTTGGCAAAGCTTCTTCGGTAATGGTATCACCCACCAAAGTAACCCAGAAATCATACGGTAATTCTTTTGCTATTTCACGTAATTCTTTTACCTCATCAAAAAAGGTATCACTTTCAGAATTAGGCAAAAAGTCAGCAGGTTGCCATATTTTCTCTACTGGGATTAAGTACTGATCAACAAAGCTATCCACGTTTTTTTCCAAAAACTGCATTACTTCTAATCGAATGTTTTTTATTGACATTGTATATAAATTAAATTTTTATTCCTTGTATAACTGTTTGTTCTGTTTTTTCCATTAGCTCCTCGAAACTATAGTCTTTAACTGCTAATGGCTTATGTATTACAAAGGTAAGGTGATTTCCTAAACCTAAGGGGAAAAATCCGTATTTAACTATTTTCCAAGAATTGTTTATGGTTACTGGAACCACATATGCTGATGGCGCACTTTTGCATAATATTTTGAACCCGGTTTGCGAAAATTCTCTAGGTTTCCCTGTTTTACTTCGAGTTCCTTCGGGGAAAATAACCGCCGATCGTTTGTACTTTTCAATATATTCAGCTAAACCTTTGATGGCCGGAATAGCCTGTTTAGGGTCTTTGCGGTCGATAAGGACAGAACCTCCATGTCGTAAATTATACGAAACACTTGGAATCCCCTTTCCTAATTCTTTTTTGCTTACAAATTTACAATGAAAACGGCGTAAATACCAAATCATTGCAATAATATCGTATAGACTTTGATGATTCGAAACAAAAATCAAAGGAACATCTTTTGGAATATTTTCTTTGTTTTCAAATTTATACGTCGTTCCTAAAAGATTAGTGCATCGTACCAAAAGAAAGTTCATGTAATCCACACTTTTTTTATGCGCCTGATAACCAAAAACAGTAAAACAAAACCATTGAATGGGATGAAAAATGACCAATATAAGACCAAAACACAAATAATAAATTATGGATATGGGATACGAAATTAGTTTTTGCATGCTTAAAAAATTAGCCACAAAAGTAAGAAATATATTTTTAGCCCGATTTAAATCCCAAACAATATATAGACTCATGGTTTAATTGTAACTTTGCGGACTAAAATCCATGTCTTTTTTCTCCCAAAATGAACTTCACTTACCCAAAAAACGAAAAGCTAAAAAGTAAAATTACCATTGGATTATTATTTTCCGAAGGAAAATCTGTATCTAAATATCCTTTACGATTAGTTTATTATTCCGGTTCTTTGGAAAAACCCGAATCCCGTCCCGAAGCGTCGGGATCGGGGACGGCACAAAATATAAAAATGGGAGTTTCAGTATCAAAAAAACATTTTAAAAAAGCGGTTGACCGTAATTATTTCAAACGCGTGCTTCGCGAAACCTACCGACTCAACAAACATTTATTGCTGGATAACTTGGATAAACCGTATGCATTTATGTTGTTTTACCAAAGCAAAGACCGCTTGTCTTATGAGGAAATCAACACTAAGACAATTCAATTGTTTGACAAGTTTCTGCAACAAAATATCAAAACTATTTTACCAGAAAACACCACGGATTTATAAAAATTATAATTTTTGTCTTAGTCAAATTAAGTAATATAGTCTTTACACACAATACTTTAATTATTATTGGCTATTTATTCTTATTTTAGCGGTCACAAATTTAGTTAAACGAAACCCATGAACTTCTTTTTCAAAAAAAAATTCATAATTCCGGTTGCTGCCTCGGCATTTCTGTTTATTGGAGCGAGTTTCAAAGACGATTTTTTTGAAATTGCAAAACAAATAGAGATATTCACTACCCTTTTTAAGGAAGTGAATAAGAATTATGTTGATGAGACAAATCCTGGTGAGTTAATGGATAAAGCCATCAATGGAATGTTGGGAAGTCTTGATCCCTATACTGTATATTTTAATGAACAGGATGTAGTAAAATTTAAAATAAACAATACGGGAGAATATACTGGAATTGGTGCTTTATTAACTCGAAAAGAGGACAAGCTTACGGTAAAAGAAATATATAAAAATTTCCCTGCCGATAAAGCCGGACTTAAACCCGGGGATGAAATTATTCAGATAGGCGATGTCCTTTTATCCGATTTCAAAGAAGATGCCTCTCAGCTTTTAAAAGGAGCAAAAAACACTAAAGTTGCTATTAAATATATCCGTCAAGGAAAAACAAATACTACCCAAATTGTACTTGATGAAGTCGAAATAAAGTCGGTGCCGTTTTTTGGAAAAGTTGACGCAAAGACGGGCTATATCGTTTTACTGCATTTCAATAAAAAAGCTTCCCTTGAAACCAAAGAAGCACTAGAACAACTAAAAAGGGAAGGTGCCGAAAGAATTATATTGGACTTAAGAGACAACCCCGGCGGACTCTTGAATGAAGCCGTGAATATATGTAATCTCTTTGTTCCAAAAAACGAAATAATTGTAACGACAAAATCAAAAATAGAAAAACACAACAATACCTATAAAACGAACAAAGAGCCTATTGATACTCAGATTCCGTTAATTATTATTGTAAACGGGAAAAGCGCATCCGCTTCTGAAATTGTTTCCGGTGCTTTACAGGATTTGGATCGCGCAGTGGTATTGGGAAGTAGAAGTTACGGAAAAGGACTAGTGCAACGACCTGTAGATTTAAGGTATGGGACGCAGCTAAAAGTAACAATTTCACGTTATTACACGCCTTCGGGAAGATGTATTCAAGCCTTAGATTATACTCATAAAGACAAAAATGGCGTTGCTGTAAGAACCCAAGAAAAAAACTATAACGCATTCAAGACTCGAAAAGGAAGAACGGTTTATGATGGAGGCGGTATTCAGCCAGATATAGAACTTAATGAAACAAAATTAAGTCCAATCACCAATGCCTTGATAAAAAATGATGGGATTTTTAATTACGTAACTCGTTATTATTACAAAAATCCAACGTTAGGGGATCGCATCCCGTCAATTTCTGATTCCGATTATTTAGACTTTAAACAGTTTTTAAAAGCCCAAAATTTCTCTTTTGACACCGAAACAGAATTGGCACTGAAAAATACTTTGGCTATAGCCAAAAAAGAAAAAATACATGAATCTATCACTTTAGAATACCAACAATTGCTAAGTGCACTTCAAAAAAGCGAAGAAACATTATTGGATAAAAATCAGAAGGAAATCAAGAATCTTATTTTAGATGAAATTATAAAAAGATACCAATACCAGGAGGGATTGTATCAATACTACATCAAAAATAATACAGAAATTAAAAAAGCGATTACCATTTTAGACAACAATTCAGAGTATAAATCTATTTTGAAAATCTAATGACAACTATTTTCCGAATACTGCTTTTACTGTTTTTCTGCCACCTAACAGCCCAAGAAAAACCGGTTGAGACCTTGTATTTTGAATTTGACAAATCAACTCTTTACAACCAACAAATTAAAACCATTATTGATTTTGCAAAAAATGCAGATACTTCTAAAATAGAATCTATTCAAATTTACGGCTATTGTGATGACCGCGGAGCGAACGATTATAATTATACATTATCAAAAAGCAGGGTGAAAACAGTCCAAGACATCCTAACTTACAATGGTTTTAGCAAAAATAAAATTGTTATTATTGAAGGAAAGGGACGTGTGATTATTCAAAAAGACTCCATTGAGGACCTAACGGAAATTAGAAATAAAAACCGACGAGTTGATCTGTTTGTTGTTAAGAAAAATAGTTACGGGAAAGGTATTTATAATTCCTTTCAAGAAAACCACAAAGTTGGCGATCGTATCTATTTAGAAAACATTCTTTTTGCATTAGGAAGAAGCGAGCTCACATTACAATCAAAAAAGGAATTAGATAAAATTGCATTGCTTTTGCAAAAACATCAAACACTTCAATTTGAAATTAGAGGCCATGTCTGTTGCACGCCCAATTATTTTGACGATGCAATAGATGAAGCCACGCATGAAAGGAAACTTTCGTTAAATCGTGCCCGCAATGTGTTCAAATATTTAATATCAAAAAACATCAATAGTCTTCGAATGAGCTACAAAGGTTGTGGTAATAAATTCCCTCTTGGAAAAGGCGACGCACTTGACAGAAGAGTAGAATTTATTATTTTGAAAATATAGTTATTCTCGTTTCATCTCAATGTGCGGAATATCGTCCTCTAAGTACATTTCGCTGGTTTGAACAAAACCATGGCTTTCATAGAATTTTTTAAGATATAATTGGGCTCCGATTTTAATTTGGCTTTCGCCAAAATGAAGCAGAACACCAGCAATAGCTTCACGCATTAAGTCATGACCCCATTTCCTGTCGCGGTAATTTGCATCAACGGTTACTCTCCCAATTGAAGCATTATCAAAACTGATTCCCGCTTTGAAAAGCCTGGCATGAGCCACAATTTTGCCCTCGTATTCACCAAAAAGATGCAACGCCACTTTATCCTTGCCATCAAGATCAAGGTAAACACAGTTTTGTTCCACTACAAATATTTCGCTTCGTAATCGTAGTAAATCATATAGTTCATGAACAGAAAGTTCCTCAAAAGGCTTTATACTCCATTTTAACATCATGTGGTTTTTATAAATAATATAGAATGCAAATTAAAGAAAATAAAAATTAGTTTTTCAAAACAACAACCGATTTTATGATGGATTCTAATTCATGCATCAAATCGCGTTTCTCTTTTGATGGAGCATAACAAAAACCCTCTAAGACAAGGATTCTGACATTTTCCTGGTCAACAATCGCATAATTGATAAAAGGTCCGGCCATAAAATCATTTTTCAGCTCCCAGGTTCCCTTAGTCTCATAGGTTTTTTTTCCATCAAGAGTGATCTTGAAAAGATAGGGCGCATAGGCTTCTTCCGTAATCATATTAGATTTTGGCTCGGTACCGCTAATATATAAATCACCTATTGAATCTCGCATTTTAATAATGCTGGTAATCAAGTTTGAATTCTTTTTTATGGAACCTATAGGAACTTCATAAATCAGTAAGCTAGTATTACCGCCGATAATTTCCTTTTTCAGCCATATAAATTTACTTTTATGAAGCACATAGGTGTAAGTAGAAGGGATTTTTAGTGAAATATTGAATTTGTTGGCAATAATTTTTGGACTGAGTAGCGATTGGCGGTTAATTCTCTGACTTTCGGCTATTTCCATTTTCTTGATTAACCGTATGATTTTGGGGGCATTCTTTTCGAGGATTTTTATAATATCAGCCCCTGTTTTTCCTGAAATATGAAACACATTTTGAGGTGATGCGTACTGATTTTTCATTATTTCAAACTTATTTTCATCTCCCTTTTTTAATACGATAATTGTTCTGTTATCGGTCATGAAACCTTCCAGAAGCTTAATCGGATATTGATTTATGGTAAAAAGAGGTTCTTCCTGGGGCAAACCAATAACTGGTGATGCAAACTTATTTCGAATGCTGTCCCCTACTTCGCCATTCCACAACTGATCATCAATAATAACGGATATCGTATTAATTTTGCCAGTTGTTTTTCGAGGTAAATGGTCACTTTTCTTTTCACACGAAAAGAAGATCAAGGAAATAAAAAGAAATAAAAAATGGGCTCTATTCATTATAATTAAATTATAAAATAAAACCCAAATTTATAGAAGTTAATTGTATTATCCGTTTATTTTTAGCTTCATTCCGGGTTTAATATCTTCCCCGCGAATATCATTCCATTTTTTTGGTCTGAAATTGCGACCAGATAAATTATTTCAATGTTTTAAATCGGCTGAAGTAATTTTAAATATGAATTGTAACTATTCCAAAATGGCTGCAATTCCAGGCAATACTTTACCTTCCAGCATTTCCAGCATGGCGCCTCCACCAGTAGAAACATAACTCATCTTGTCTTCCAAACCAAATTGTTTTACAGCAGCAACAGAATCTCCACCACCTACAAGAGAAAACGCCCCGTTTTCGGTAGAAGCTGCAATATATTTACCAAGAGCAATTGTTCCATTAGCGAAATTTTCCATTTCGAAAACGCCTAATGGTCCATTCCAAAGTATGGTTTTAGACTCCATGATTACTTTTTCAAAGTTTGCCAATGATTTTGGACCTGCATCCAAACCTTGCCATCCGTCTGGAATTTCATTCACATCAACAATTTGCGTTTCGGCATCATTTGAAAATGCATTTGCAGCAACAACATCAACAGGAATATGGATTTGAACTCCTTTTTCTTTAGCCAATCTTAAAATTTCTAATGCCAATTCTTGTTTGTCATCTTCACAGATAGAATTTCCTATTTTTCCGCCTAATGCTTTCACGAAAGTAAATGTCATTCCACCTCCAATAATCATATGATCCACCTTGTCCAGAATATTTTCTATAACGGTAATTTTAGAAGACACTTTCGATCCGCCTAGAACTGCCGTTACTGGTTTTTTACTGTTTTTCAAAACCTTGTTCAGGCTTTCAATTTCTTTAGCCAATAATAATCCGAAACATTTTTCCGTAGGGAAAAACTGAGCGATAATCGTTGTCGAAGCGTGTGCTCTGTGTGCCGTTCCAAAAGCATCATTCACATAAATATCACCAAGTGATGCCAGTTCTTTTGCGAAAGCAACATCTCCAGCTTCTTCTTCGCTGTGAAAACGCAAATTTTCCAATAATAAAACTTCTCCAGCCTGTAATTTAGCTGCTGCATCTTTAGCTGCGGAACCAATACAGTCTGAAGCAAACTGAACAGGAACTCCAAGCACTTCTGATGTAGTTTTTAGAATGTGTTTCAATGAGTATTTTTCTTCAACCCCTGCTGGTCTTCCTAAATGCGACATCAAAATTACGCTTCCGCCTTGAGCAAGAATGGCGTCAATTGTCGGTTTTGCCGCCTCAATACGCGTAGCATCCGTTACATTAAAATTTTCATCTAAAGGCACGTTGAAATCTACGCGGATTATGGCTTTTTTATTTTTGAAATCAAAATCGTTTAAAGTTTTCATTAGTTCTGTTTTTAGTTTGTTTAATTTTGTAATGACAACAAATATAGAACTTTTAGATTATTAATGAATTTGATGAAATCAAATAAACCCCGTCTTTAGTAACGAAATCGTTGTAAATTAATAGCTAACACGATTTTTAAATGAAAAAACGCCGAAATTTATACGAATAATCAATCATGAACCGGACTTTGCGTACACGGACAGTTACTGATTCCTGCCAGAAAATCAAGTCCTATTGTAACAACATGGTTTCCAGTGTTGTATGCAGCCAATTGATTAAGTGTAACTTGGTAGGCATATCCAAAATAAAAATTAGACTTCTTAAAACCGACCATTGGACCCAAATTTAACGGTTTGAAAAACTGATCATTCAAAAAACGATACGATATTCCCGCCCAATAGTAATCCTCATATTTATTAAAATGCCTGTATTTTATATTAACATCTGTACTGGAGCGTTTGTCGCTGGCAAAATATTGATAGAAAACTGATGGCTCATACTCTACTCTGTTATTGGTAGGACTTTTAAAAACATATCCGGAATAAACCTGATAATTCCTTAGTAATATTGGCTCTATACCTGAAAATTTATCAGCGTTTTTATTCAAAATATTACTGGCATTAAAGCTCAGATAAAACGATTTGTTTCTGTACAATGCCCCTACATCAAAATTATTGTTTGATACAAATCTATTGTCCGTAATACTTGGGTCTAAAACAGGCGCTTCATAGGTAGGATTAAAGTTATTAATATCTATCTTGAAATTATTAATGTTATAGGAAATACCAAAAGACAAGTATTGTTTGGTGTAATAATCCAATATTAGATGATGTGCAAAGGAGAATTTAGCACCCGTCTGTCTAGTATTCCCATTGCTGTCATTATAGAAAGACATTCCAACTCCGGATTGATCGGCAATTCTAAAATCGGCATACACGGATTGATTATTTGGAGCATCCTTAATGCCTACCCATTGTGTTAACCCATTGGCTCTAATTTTAAGATTATCTCCAATACCTGCGAATGTTGGAGATATTACAAAATGATTATCCGATAAATACTGGGTAAAAACGGGCAAATTTAACTCTTGACTGTAACCAGATGTTACAGTCAAAAGAAGTAGAGATATTATTATTTTTTTCATTTGGATCATTTTAATTTGGGAAACCATGGCCATTGGTTTTTGTTAATTATCTGTAAAGGGTAAAATGACCTACAAATTCTCGAGCATCTTTCAAATTATTCAATTTTAAAACATACCAGTAATCTCCAGAAGGAAGTTCAGCGCCTCTGTATTTACCATCCCAATATTCGCCTAAACGATAGGACGCAATTTTTCGTCCGTATCTGTCAAAAATGTCGTAAGTCAAATCTTTATAATTGATTGTACATCCAGGAGCCCATCCATCCATCACTCCATCACCATTTGGTGTAAAGTAATTTGGGATACATACATCGATATACTCAAAATATCGGGTGGCAGTAGCAACACAACCATTTGCATCCGTTACCTCAACTGTATAATCTCCCGATTTGTAGATGATGAAAGTATTCTTAGTTCCATAAGATTCCCCATTCAGCGAATACTGATATGATCCGCCGCCGCCAGTTGCTGTCGCCACAATCTCATTTAATCCGCCATCGCTTAAGACTAATGCCAATGGATCAACTTGTACAATATCGAAATTGGCTGTCCTTTTGATACATCCATTTGTATGTCTTACATCAATATAATGACCTGTTGCTGGAGCTACATTTGTAAATACATTACTTGTTTGATATGTTGCTCCATCTAGCGAATAATCTATATCTGATAGGTCCTTTATACTCGCATCTACAGTTACAGTAACCGTATTGGCGGCAACGTTATTTACACAACCGTAATTGATTACAGCTATTGGATTTATTCGTATCGATTCTGGTAACGGTACAGACCATTCTGTATTACAGTCTGAGTTGTCACGAATATAAACAACATGAGCACCTCCTGTTAATCCAATAAAATCAAAGTCGGTCTGCGTAGCAGTACCCGTTGTATACGTTCCGTTAGGATTATCTAAACTAACACTATATGGAGCCGTTCCTCCTGAAATCGTGATGCTGAATTCCCCGTCTTTATCTCCTTCGCAAACTTCAGGAATTATAGACGATGGATCTGTCACTACACTTATTAAGTCCGGTTCATTTATAGTGAAATTAATTTTTATATAACATCCCAATACATCTTGGACAATTACATCATAAGCGCCAGATGCCAGTTTATCAAAAATGTTATCATTAACAAACTGGTTTAAATTAGGAGATATAGCATATTTGATAATACCGGTTCCTCCAGAAGCATTAATTTCGATTGATCCGTTATTTGACCCATTACAAGTTACATCTTTGACTGTGTATGGTGCTGCTAATGGAGCTAACGGCTGGGTAATAGTAATAATTGATGAAGTTGTTGTACAATCACCACTATCTACTTTTAGCTGATAATTTCCAGCAAAAAGTTGAGTAAAAACACCTGGACTGGCTTGAACAGTAGTGAGGGTATTTCCAGCTGCATCCTGCAGCGTATAAATATAATTACCAAGTCCTCCTTGCGCTGTTGCAACAATAAAACCCGTATTGTCTCCTGCACAATTAATGACAGCATTTGTCTTATCTAAATTAATTACTAGTGCCAGCAATGGATCAATCTTGATTTGATTAGAAACATCAGCAACACATCCGTTGGCATCTCTAACATAATAAACATACGTTCCTACTGGTACCGGGAAGGTTACCGAAGAAGCAAACGAACCTAAAATAGTAGTAAAAGATGCAGTGTTACTATAGGTATAAAGCCCTGTTCCACCCGTTGCACTCAAAGTAAGTGATGTTTGTGTTAAACACGTTTGTGTTGTTGCAACTACCAAATTAGATTTAACCTCTGTTGGCTCAGCGATAACAATAGCAGCCGAAGTAGCTGAACAACTGTATCCATCTGTTACCGTAATGCTATACGTTCCTGCTCCCAATCCACTAAATACAGGAGAAACTTGTGGTCCTGACGCAGTTGGCGGAGTAACGGATGTCGTGTTTAAGGTATATAAATAATTTGATCCTTGACCACCTGTAGGTAAGTCAACTGTAATCGTAGCGTTTTTATCTCTCATACAGCCTAGAAGCGTAATGTCTGAGCTTGCGGTTACAGCAATTGGTGTCGGAATCACTAGGGTTACAGTTGTTGTAGCCACACATCCTTTACTATCTCTTACATTTATTGTATAAGGACCAGCTGTTAAATTGGTGAAAGTATTTTGCGCAGAATATGCCACAGTTGTTGGTCCTGTTAATTCAAACTTATAGATACCCCAACCGCCAGTGGCAACTGCGGTTATCGTTCCTTGATTATTGGTACAAGTAACATTTGCCGTTTCAGAAGCCAACAACGCTAAAGGTGAAGCTGGTGAACCAACGGTCACCACATTGGTAATTTTTATACAGAATGGACTTGCCGTTTCCGTAACCATTACCGTGTAATTTCCTGCTGACAATCCGTTGATTGACTGTGGATTCGTAGCTGTATTGGCTGCAACTATTCCACCTACCGGGCTGTTTGAGCTATCAAATACCTGATAGTTATACGTTCCTGTATAACCACTAACACTAATCTCGATTGCTCCGTCTGTATCTCCAAAACATGTCACCGGTGTGGTTGCCGTGGCAACAGCATCAATAGAGTTGAATGGCGCTACAACATAAGGCAGTGTGGCGATATAACATCCTGTCGTTAGATCATTCACTTGGAAATTATACGTTCCTGGTGTAGTGATATTAAATATGTTTGATGGCTGTGTTGCTGCACTTGGCAATAATTGGTAACTGAAGTTGCCTGAACCTCCTGTTACGGTTATCGCAACAGAGCCCGTATTGTTACAATCAATCGCTCCGTTTATACCTACTGTAGCATTAATCAATTTTGGCAATTTAGTTACCGCAACTGAACCAGTTGCAGGACATCCATGGGCATCTTTGATGTAAATCGGCAGACTATAAGAAGTACCATTATCAATTATACTGAAAGTGTTTGTCGGGAAATAATTTGTTCCATCTATACTGTACGTATAAGGAGCTGTTCCTGTTCCTGCAGTTTCCTTTATCGTAACTGTAGCTGTATTTACCGTATTGTCTGCAGCACATCCAAACGGTGTTGCTGATGATAACAAAGCATCTACTGTTAAAACACTAGGTTCTGTAACTGTTTGTGTTTGTGTTAAACTACAGCCTCTGCCTGAATTTACCGTAATATCATATGATCTGGCCGTTAATCCTGTAAATACATTGCTGCTTTGTGGACCTACAACTAATGCAGGACCTGAAGTAGCCGTTAAGGTATATGTGTAACTAGGATTGTCATTAGACCCCGGTAAAACAACTGTTATTGTTCCGTTGTTTCCTCCATTACAGCTTACATCTGTTTTGGTAGTGCTAAACGTTACCGGTGTCGGTGCTGATAACACAACTGGCACAGATTTCGTACACGTTGTTGTTCCGTCGGTAATGGTGATGGTATAAGCTCCTGCAGGTACTCCTGAGAATACATTTCCTGCTAAAGTGATTGATCCAGCACTAGGAACTATTGAATACGTATACACGCCTGTTCCGCCCGATCCTGTTACCGTAATAACACCATCATTGGTCGCACAGCTTGGCAATGCCGTAACTGTTGGCGCAAGTCCTAATGGCGCTTGAATAGTTACATTAACTTTATTTCCGCATCCGTTAAAATCTTTCACTTCAACCGTATGAACTCCTGATGATAAATTGGATATCGTAAACGGTGCCGTTTGGCTTTGGTATACACCGCCATCCACACTATAACTGTAAGGAGCCATTCCCGCTGTGGTAAGCGTTACGTCTATAGCAAAGTTCCCTTCCGTTGGAGCACATTGGTTGTTTAGAACCGCCGCTATTACAGGAGTTGGGTCTAATCCTATTGTAACCGGAAGCGATTGCGGACAATCATTGGCATCTTTTACGTACACTACGTAATTCCCTGATTCTGCATTTAAAGTGTTTGAAGCTACCCAACCCAGACCTGTTACAAGTGGCGCTGCACTGGCTGAAGGTAAAATCTGATACAGGTAAGGAGTCGTTCCGCCTTGCGCGTCTGCAACAATATGTCCTGCATTTACATTACAATTGTCGTTGACTGTAGTAGCTGTTAATGATACAGCTGCGCTTGGTGAACCAACGGTAACCACATTGGTAATTTTTATACAGAATGGACTTGCCGTTTCCGTAACCATTACCGTGTAATTTCCTGCTGACAATCCGTTGATTGACTGTGGATTCGTAGCTGTATTGGCTGCAACTATTCCACCTACCGGGCTGTTTGAGCTATCAAATACCTGATAGTTATACGT
>NZ_JBHZPZ010000024.1:0-40582 GCF_042787345.1 Flavobacterium xylosi
GAAAATTATAGAAATACAAGAGAAATTAAACAATAGACCAAGAAAAAGATTTAATTTTGAAACACCTAATTATATGTTTAATCAAAAAGTTGCATTTATAACTTGAATCCTGCTTTTTAAATCATGCGTTAAATACAGTATTTGACAAAGTATCTTGTTTTGCGAAAACAGTACAAGTTACATGCTATTTTTTAAATAAAGAAACAACTATAGCAATATTAAAGAACTATTTAACATTCTCAGAAAAATACCGTTCTTCAATTCTTTTAATATCTTTTATAGAATTTTTGGCCCAAGCCAATCTTTTTACTAAAATCTCTTCTTCGGATAAATGCCAGTCAATTTTTGAGTTTCTTAAACGGTTCGTCAAGTTTTGAATGATAATGGATGCCGAAACCGAAATATTCAAACTTTCAGTAAAACCTACCATCGGGATTTTTAAAAAACCATTGGCGCGTTGTAAAATTTCTTCTGACAATCCGTCTCTTTCTGTTCCAAAAAATAAAGCGCTGGGTTTTGTAATGTCAAAATCTTCCATCAAACAATCATTCTCATGTGGCGTAGTAGCTATGATTTGGTAGCCTTTACTTTTTAACGTATCAACACAATTCGTAATACTGTCAAATGTATTGATGTCGACCCATTTTTGGGCGCCCATGGCAATTTCCTTGTCGATACTTTTTCCGTAACGCTGTTCAATCACATTTAATTCCTGAATTCCAAAAACCTCGCAACTTCGCATAACCGCACTCGTATTGTGCATCTGGAAAATGTCTTCAACAGCAATGGTAAAATGGTTGGTTCTGTTTTCCAGAACTTTGAGGAATTTCTCTTTTCGGTTATCAGTAAGGATATTTTCAAGAAAATTAAGGTAATCAATGTCAATCATTGTGGGTTATTTTTTTTGCAAAAATAGTAAAAAAGACTAGCTTTATACCTTTAAAAGTGGATTGTGATGACAGCTTTAAGGGTTGTTCAATTGAAACCAAATTATGAATGTTCACGGAATTCGCGTGAGGGATATAGGCGGTATCCTTTTTGGCTTTTTAGCCAAAAAGATAAAGCCGAAAGCCCGACCCTTGTGGTCACGCCCAAATTGATATAAAATGAAAAAGAAATTAGTGGTTTTGACCGGAGCAGGAATCAGTGCCGAAAGCGGTATCAAAACTTTTCGCGACAGTGACGGACTCTGGGAAGGACATAATGTCAATGATGTCGCAACTCCGGAAGGCTGGCATAAAAATCCCGCTTTGGTTCTAGATTTTTATAACAAGAGAAGACAGCAACTCAAAGAAGTACAACCTAATTTGGGACATCAGATTCTGGCTGAATTAGAGAATGAATTTGATGTGTATATCATTACTCAAAATGTAGATGATTTACACGAACGCGCAGGAAGTTCGAATGTATTGCATTTGCATGGCGAATTATTAAAAGTAAGAAGTTCCAAAAACCCTAATTATATTCTGGATTGGCGGGAGGATTTAAATTTTGGCGATTTAGACAATAACAAAAACCAATTGCGTCCTCATATCGTTTGGTTTGGTGAGGAAGTCCCTGCACTTGACCAAGCACTAAAAATTACTCAAAGCGCAGATTATTTTGCTGTCATTGGGACTTCATTGCAAGTATACCCTGCGGCTGGACTAATCGATTTCACACCCAGAGAAACGCCTATTTTTTATATCGATCCAAAACCCATACAAATACCAAATCTTAGAAATCGATTGGAGGTGATTCCGGAAGTCGCTTCTGAAGGAATGAAAATATTAAAAAAGAAGCTTATCGCATTTATTTAAAAAGTAATCCTTTTCTATTTTGTTTCTAAAGGTTTATATTTGTGCTTTTCGAACAAACAACAAAACAATGACTACTTTAAACGAATTGAATGCTATATCTCCAATCGACGGAAGATATAGAAACAAGACTATTTCACTGGCTCCTTTCTTCTCGGAAGAAGCTTTAATCAAATACCGCGTATTGGTTGAAATTGAATATTTCATTGCTTTGTGCGAAGTTCCTTTGCCACAACTTGCAACCGTAAAACCAGATTTATTCGAAAGCTTACGCAACATATATAAAAACTTCTCTACTGAAGATGCACTTTGGATTAAAGAAACAGAGAAAGTAACCAACCACGATGTAAAAGCGGTGGAATACTTTATCAAAGATGCTTTTGAAAAATTAGGATTATCCGAATATAAAGAGTTTATCCACTTTGGATTGACTTCTCAGGACATTAATAACACGGCGATTCCGCTTTCTACAAAAGAAGCTTTCGAGAAAGTGTATATGCCTTCATTGATTACTTTGACTTCAAAATTGAAAGATTTAAGTATTGAATGGAAGGATATTCCCATGCTTGCCCGTACACACGGACAACCGGCTTCACCAACTCGTTTGGGTAAAGAAATTGGGGTTTTTGTAGAGCGTTTAGAAGAGCAAATGCGTTTGTTGTTTAATATTCCTTTCGCAGCCAAATTTGGCGGAGCAACCGGAAATTACAATGCACATCACGTGGCATATCCTCAAATTGACTGGAGAAAATTTGGAGGAAAATTCGTAGAGGAAAACTTAGGTTTACACCACTCCTTCCCTACTACACAAATTGAACATTACGATCATTTCGCCGCATTTTTTGATGCGTTGAAAAGAATAAATACGATCATAATTGATTTAGACCGAGACATTTGGACGTACGTTTCAATGGAATATTTTAAACAAAAAATCAAAGCGGGAGAAATAGGTTCATCGGCGATGCCCCATAAAGTAAACCCAATTGATTTTGAAAATTCAGAAGGGAATTTAGGAATTGCCAATGCGATTTTCGAACATTTATCCGCTAAATTACCCTTGTCAAGATTGCAACGTGATTTGACAGACAGTACGGTTTTAAGAAATATTGGTGTACCAATTGGACATACTTTAATCGCTTTTGAAGCAACTTTGAAAGGATTGAACAAGTTATTATTGAACGAACCTAAATTCCACGAAGACTTAGAAAAAAACTGGGCTGTTGTTGCCGAAGCGATTCAAACTATTTTGCGTCGTGAAGGATATCCTAATCCTTACGAAGCTCTAAAAGGATTGACTAGAACCAATGAAGCGATTGATAAAAAAGCAATTCATGGTTTTATCGCTACCTTAGACGTTTCGGATGCAATTAAAGCAGAATTAATGCAAATCACTCCAAGCAATTTCTTAGGGATTTAAAACCAAAACACATACAAAGTACAAAGCAATATGAACAAAACCATTTTAAAATTCATATTCCTTTGTACTTTTTGTTTATTTTCCTGTGAGAATAAAAACACTTCTCAAAAAACCAATCTTAAAGAGCCTACTGCTGGCGTTGTAATCTCATTTGATGATACAAGTATTAATGAATGGTTCAACGCGGATAAAATATTGCGTAAATACTCCTGGAAAGCTACTTTTTGTGTTTCTAAAATTAATACTTTAAATCGTTCTGAAATAAAGGAACTGTTGCAATTACAGAAGAAGGGGCATGAAATTGCGGACCATGGTTTCCATCATTTTAACGCTCCTAAATTTGTTTCCAAAAATGGAGTTGACGCCTATATCAAACAGGAAATAAATCCGATGCTTGCTTTAATGCATTTTTATAATTTTAAAATAACGTCATTTGCCTATCCTTTTGGTTTTAGAAATGCCAACATTGACAAAGCACCTTTAAAAAAGTTTAAAATTATCAGAGGAACAACCTATGGCTCGGAAGATCCATTTTTCCAAAATTGCTATTTCAATAACTCTAAATTAGTTCTTGCAACAGGCATTGATACGGATCATCCCAATTTCAGCATTCCCTATCTTATACAATTATTGGATTATGCCAAACGAAGGCATAAAATCCTGGTATTGTTTTGTCATAAACCCGTTCTGAAAGTAACAGCCAATTATTAAACTAAAATAGAAACCTTAAAACTGATTTGTAATTATGTAAACAACATAACATGAACTTTTACACTTTATCTGAATTGAACAATTAAAAATAAAATACTTTTCATTACAACAATGAAAAGTGTTAATTTTATAAAACACAAATGTTTCTGGCAGTATAGCCCAGACAAAAGTGAAAAGCCTTGATGGAAAAAATTATTTTTTCTTGCACTGGCAGAGCGACCAAAGGAAGCTCCTGCAAGTGGAATAGAAAAAACGATTTATGACTAAAAGCTTGAAACGGATGGCTGGAATAGCTCCCAAATAAAAATAAAAACTATGGATACTGCAGCAATAGTAACGGAAACGACACATCACTTACAACCACTGATAAGCGATTTGGGACTAATACTTATGACCGCTGGGATTGCCGTTTTATTATTTAAAAAATTGAAGCAACCGCTGGTTTTGGGTTATTTGATAGCAGGATTTTTGGCAGGAAATCATTTTGATTTTTTCCCATCGGTGACTGATATTAAAAGTGTGGAGGTTTGGGGAGAGATTGGCGTAATCTTTTTATTGTTTAGTCTTGGTCTTGAATTCAGTTTTAAGAAATTGATGAAAGTGGGCGGCACAGCTTCAATCACGGCGATTACACAAATTGTGACGATGGTTGTAGTTGGATATTTTGTTGGCCAGTGGATGGATTGGTCCAAAATGGACAGCATTTTTTTAGGGGTAATCCTTTCGATTTCATCGACTACTATTATTCTCAAAACGTTTGAGGAATTAGGCGTTAAGACTCAAAATTTTGCCGGTATTGTTATTGGTTCCCTTATTGTTCAGGATATTGTTGCCATATTAATGATGGTATTATTATCGACTATTGCCGTTAGCAATCAATTTTCGGGTGGAGAATTATTACAATCCGTCTTAAAGCTGGTATTTTTCTTAACGATTTGGTTTGTTGGAGGTATCTTTTTTATTCCAACCTTACTCAAAAGAGCGAAGCATTTATTATCCGATGAAATGTTGCTTATTATTTCGCTTGCCTTATGTTTGATGATGGTTATTCTGGCTGCCGATGTTGGTTTTTCACCTGCCCTTGGTGCTTTTATTATGGGTTCTATCATTGCCGAGACTACGCAGGCAGAACACATCGAGCATTTAGTAAAACCGGTTAAAGATTTATTTGGAGCCGTTTTCTTTGTATCTGTCGGAATGTTAATCAATCCTCAAACCTTATATGAACATGCGATTCCTGTCCTGATTCTGTCCTTAATAACCATTTTTGGACAATCGATAAGCTCGACTGTTGGTGCATTACTTTCGGGACAACCCTTAAAACAATCCGTGCAAACGGGAATGAGTTTGTCACAAATTGGGGAATTTTCCTTCATTATTGCAACATTGGGAATGACACTTAATGTGACCAGTTCTTTTTTGTATCCGATAGTCGTAGCGGTTTCGGCGGTGACGACATTCACGACGCCGTTTATGATAAAATTGTCCACGCCTTTTTCAGAATATTTATCCAAAAAATTACCTAGAAAATGGACTAAACGAATTGAACGTTACAGTGCAAATACCCAATCCATTAAATCTGTTAGCAATTGGCAGATTGTAATTAATGCCTATCTAGTTCAAGTCATTGTTCACTCGGTAATCATATTTGCGGCCATTTTACTCTCCTCTAAATATCTTTTGCCTTTGGTTACTGATTTTCAATTTGGTAATGCTATAGGTGCCTTAATTACTTTGGTGGTACTTTCCCCTTTTTTATGGGCGCTTTCATTACGCCGTGTTGCAGTAAATGAAGTCGCTATTTTGCTGGAAGAAAGAAAATACCGAGGGCCAATTCTGATGATGCTTCTCTTGAGAGTAATTCTCACCACATTTTTTATTGGATTTTTATTAAATATTTTCTTCTCTCCAATTGTTGCTTTTATTGCACTGATTGTAGCTTTGGTCGTTTATTTTGTTTTCCAAAAAAGATTAAATGCACAGTACCATCGCATCGAAAATCATTTCTTAAAAAACCTAAATGCCAGAGAAATCACAAAAGCCAAAAGAAGCCGAAGCGATTTATCTCCTTGGGATGGACACATGACTTTTTTCGATATTGCCACTGAGTCCAATATTGCAGGGAAAACATTGGAAGAATTAAAAATTAGGGAACAAATAGGAATAAATATTGCGTTTATCAAGCGAGGCGATATTATGATCAATATTCCCAATAAAAATGAACGATTATTTCCAGGTGATGAAATTTGTGTGATCGGTACCGATGCACAAGTAAAAGAATTCAAATCGTATTTAGACCAACATGAAATTGATGTTCCTGATACCCTTACCGAAGCCGAAATTGTATTGCAACAAATAGAATTGAAAAACGAATCCTACATCGGAAAAAGTATTCGGGATTCCAGATTGCGGGAGAAAACTAGTGGTTTGGTTGTAGGTATTGAAAAAAAGGGAAAAAGAATCTTAAATCCCGAATCAGATGTTTTGTTAGAGAAGGATGATATTCTTTGGATTGTTGGAAATAAAAAATTATTAGCTGATTTGGTTCATAATTAGAAATCCTCTCCCCTCCCGAAGCTTTGGGACTCTCCAAAGGAGGAGACAAAATCACCAACTAACTTCGTTCATAATTAGACATAAAAAAAGTGCAAGATTCATTTCTTGCACTTTTTTACTTTTATATTTTCGTCTTTTTCAGACTATTTTATCTAGAGTAATTCGGAGCTTCTTTGGTAATCGTTACATTATGAGGATGGCTTTCGTTGATACCACTTGCTGTGATACGAACAAAACGGCCTGTTTCCTGTAAAGTTGGAATATCTTTTGAACCACAATATCCCATTCCGGCACGAAGACCGCCAATGAATTGTTGCATGCTTTCATTCAATTCTCCTTTGTATGGTACACGACCTACAATTCCTTCCGGAACCAATTTTTTAACGTCATCTTCCACATCTTGGAAATAACGATCTTTTGATCCTTCCTGCATCGCTTCAACAGAACCCATACCGCGGTATGATTTGAATTTTCTTCCTTCAAAAATAATAGTTTCTCCCGGAGATTCCATAGTTCCCGCTAGTAACGAACCTAACATCACACAGTCAGCACCAGCAGCAATAGCCTTAGGGATATCACCTGTATAACGAATTCCTCCATCAGCAATTACAGGAACTCCTGAACCTTTTATAGCAGCAGCAACTTCAAGAACGGCTGAAAACTGAGGAAAACCAACACCTGCAACGATACGAGTTGTACAAATAGAACCTGGTCCAATTCCTACTTTCACACCATCAGCGCCATTTTCTACAAGGTATTTCGCTGCTTCAGCAGTAGCAATATTCCCAACAATAACGTCTAATTCTGGGAATTTAGCTTTCACTAATTTTAGCACATCTACAACACCTTTTGTATGTCCGTGTGCGGTATCGATTATAACCGCATCTACTCCAGCATTAACCAAAGCAGTAGCTCTTTCTACCGCATCTGCAGTAACTCCTAATGCAGCCGCTACACGCAAACGACCGTATTTATCTTTATTTGCATTTGGTTTTTGGGTCAATTTAGTAATATCTCTAAACGTAATTAAACCCACTAGTTTATAAGAGGCATCTACTACCGGAAGTTTTTCGATTTTATATCCTTGCAAAACAACTTCCGCTTGTTCAAGTGAAGTTCCTTCGGCAACCGTTACCAAGTTTTCACTTGTCATTACCTCAACAATAGGTCTTGCATTATTTTTTTCAAAACGTAAATCACGATTAGTAACAATTCCTTTAAGTATTTTGTTTTCATCCACAATGGGGATTCCGCCAATACCATATTCTTTCATTACGTTTTTAGCATCGGCAACAGTAGAAGTCAGCGGCAAGGTCACCGGATCGATAATCATACCCGATTCGGCTCGTTTTACTTTTCTCACCTTAGCGGCTTGTTGCTCGATAGTCATATTTTTGTGCAAGACACCAATACCTCCTTCTTGAGCCATAGCAATTGCCATAGCGCTTTCGGTAACAGTATCCATAGCTGCGGACACTATTGGAACATTAAGTGTTATGTTTCTTGAAAATTTTGATTTGATACTCACTTCGCGAGGAAGAACCTCTGAGTAATTAGGAACTAATAGTACATCATCGTAAGTTAATCCTTCACCGATAATCTTAGAATTGTGTGCGATCATTGCAATTGTAGTTGTAGTTAAATTGCGTGCAAATATAGACAATCTTAAGCAAAAAAACGACTACTTTTTATAATAATTGATTAAATTGCATTATGTAGGGTATTGTAGGCTACTATTAACTTTCATTGTTTGTAATCTATAAAATTTGATTAATTCCTTTTCAATGACAGAATCTAAACAACATCTCAAAGGGCTTTCAGACGATCAAGTAAAGGAATCAAGGGCTAAAAATGGCTCGAATTCTTTAGATCATCAAGATAAAAACAACTTTCTGACTTCCTTAATAGAAATGGTTAAGGAACCAATGTTTTTATTACTGATGACCGCAACAGCAATTTATTTCATTACTGGGGATTATGGAAATGGAATTTTTATGGCAGTAGCAATACTATTGGTTTCTGCGATTTCACTTTATCAGGAATCAAAAAGCAGAAATGCCATTGAATCACTAAAAAAACTATCCCAACCAAAAAGTAAAGTCATTCGAAATGATGAGATTGTAGAAATCCTCAGTGAAGAAATTGTGTTGGGTGATTTCATTCAAATAGAAGAAGGTACATTCATACCTGCTGATGCCACAATTATTCAATCCAATGATTTTTCGGCCAATGAATCGATACTTACAGGCGAATCGCTTGCTGTTTTTAAAAATGAACAATCGGAAAACAATCAGGTATTTCGCGGAACCATTGTAGCCAGCGGATTGGCCATTTGTGAAGTTAATGCTATTGGTGGCGAAACAAAAATTGGCAAAATTGGTAAAAGCATTGAAACAATCATTGAAGAAAAAACACCTTTACAATTACAAATTGGCAATTTTGTAAAGAAAATGTCTCTTGTAGGACTAGTGATTTTTGGAATTGTTTGGGGTATTAATTATTACAATTCGAAAAATATTTTAGACAGTCTTCTAAAAGCATTAACACTGGCAATGAGCATTATTCCAGAGGAAATTCCGGTTGCTTTTACCACTTTCATGGCATTAGGCGCCTGGCGTTTAATGAAAATGGGAATTATTGTAAAACAAACTAAAACGGTAGAAACTCTAGGGAGTGCAACCGTAATCTGTACGGATAAAACAGGAACTATTACTCAAAATAAAATGAGTCTGGCGCAATGGTATATTTTTTCATCAAATGAAATAAAAGACATTAAAAACGAGAATGAAAGTCCTAATTTAAATAAAGAAGAACAAGAATTACTGAGCATTTCAATGTGGGCCAGTGAACCTATCCCGTTTGACGGAATGGAAATTGCACTACATGAAGCCTATTCAAAATTAGAAATCACTGATGAAAGAACTAATTTCCAATTAATACACGAATATCCTTTGGACGGAAAACCTCCAATGATGACCCATGTTTTTGAAAACCAAGAAGGAACAAGAATCATTGCTGCCAAAGGTGCTCCGGAAGCTTTGATTGCGAGTTCTAATTTATCAGAGAAGGAAGCAGACCAAATTTTGGCAGCTGTGGAATCCATGGCAAATAAGAGCTTTCGTGTTTTAGGAGTTGGCGTAACGGAATTTTCGGGGAATAATTTTCCAAAAAAACAGCAGGACTTTGCCTTTCATTTTAAGGGATTAGTTGCTTTTTACGATCCACCAAAAGAGAATATTAAAGCGGTTTTCGAAACGTTTTATAACGCAGGAATTCTAGTAAAAATAGTAACCGGAGATAATGCTGTCACAACATCTACCATAGCAAAGCAAGTTGGCTTCAGAAACCCCGAAAAAACCTTAAACGGAGATGAATTAATGGCAATGGATGATGCAACTTTGAAAGAAAAAGTAATGGAAACAACCATCTTTACAAGAATGTTTCCTGAGGCCAAACTTAAAATCATAAAAGCATTAAAAGATAATAATCAAATTGTGGCCATGACTGGCGATGGCGTAAACGATGGCCCAGCACTAAAATCAGCGCATATCGGAATTGCTATGGGTAAAAAAGGAACGGAAATTGCCAAAGAAGCCGCAAATTTAATCCTAATTGATGATGATTTTTCTAAAATGACGGATTCGATCGCTATGGGCAGAAAAATCTATATCAATCTAAAAAAAGCCATTCAATATATCATTTCCATACATATTCCCATTATCCTAATTGTCTTTATTCCTTTGGCCTTGGGCTGGGTTTATCCAAATATTTTATCGCCGGTTCACGTTATTTTTTTGGAGATAATAATGGGCCCTACCTGTTCCATTATTTATGAAAATGAACCTATGGAACGAAATCTGATGCTGCTAAAACCAAGGCCTTTTACGAACACTTTTTTTAATCTGAAAGAGATTACCATTAGCATCATTCAGGGACTCATGATTACTATTGGACTCTTATTTGTTTATCAATATTGTGTGGCTACTAATTGTATCGAAAGTGTAACAAGAACAACTGTTTTTCTAACATTGATATCGTCTAACATCTTTCTCACGCTTGCTAACCGTTCTTTTTATTATTCCATATTTACCACTTTACGCTATAAAAATAATTTAGTATTGATGATTATTTCCTTAACAATTATAATCACCACTTTACTATTATTTGTACCTGCATTTTCACATTTCTTCCAATTTGAAACGGTTTCAGGAAGCCAAATAGGTTTGAGTATTTTAGTTGGATTAGTTTCGGTACTTTGGATAGAAATATACAAATGGTTCAAACGCAGAAAACACTAATAAATCAAGCTAATTTGATTCTTATTTATCCTTAAAAATAATATTTAGACCCAATTGAAAAGATAAACTGTTGGCTTTTGAAATGTCCCTATATTCTAAAAGATTATCTGCAAGAACATAAAAATTTACGGGTCCAAAATTACTTGACAATCCCAATCCTATGTTTTTATAGGAATAAGAATCTATTGTATACGTGGCCTTCATTTGTAATGCATTGAAAATTTTTCTTTTGTAATACGTTGTGAAAGCGATCAAAGGAGTCCTCGGTGTTGTCATGACAAACAACTGCGCACCAACGGCACTTTTATAGATAGTTTCCTGATTATAGTTGGCACAATCACAATCCGTAGTGCGTTCTTCTTCAAAGGAATATTGAATAGAGGAGTTGAACTTTGCAGGTCGCCATGTTGTATATTTATTATGTAAAGTGTCCAACGGAACAGCATTCTTAAATTCCTGATATACATTTCCTGCCGAATTAGTTCCAGTAAATTTAGGATTTATTCCATCGTACTTATAATATCCTTTATACGTCAGATTCTCCACCTCTTTAGTGTGTTTAATGAAACCAACATCAATAATACTTGCCGTAAATTGAATATTTTTTTCAGGATAATACGTAAGCCCGGCGTCAAAACCTAAGCCCAAATTACCTCCAAAAAGAGCTTTACTTTTAATATCTTTTGCCACATCTCCATTGTAATCCTCATCATCATACTTAGCAATACCAGACGTATTAAGTTGCAAATTAGAGTAAATAACCTGCTCATACATATTGACATTCGAAGGTATTGTATAAATAAACCCCGAGTTTTTTGTTGAAGAGGCATTAAAAATACTCGAATAAATTTTCCCTCTAAATCCTAATGAAAGTCTGTCATTTATATTTTTGTGATAACCAATATGCAGCACCGTCAGCATTTCGGCTTTTAAATTCAAATCACCCAAGTCAAATACTTTTCCCAGATATCCATTATTTCCGTCCAAAGCCAGGATAAGTAAATCTTTAGGCATATAGCTTAGGAAATCAAATTCCTGATACATTCCAAAAGAAATATAGGAATTGTATTGATCCTGTGCTCCTTTAATTCTGAAACCTCCGCTGAATAACTCTATTTGTTCGTTTATTGCTGCTTTATCTTTTCTTGTGGTAGAAAACACTACATCACGCAATTTTACATTAAAATCTACTCCATTGTCTGCAAATAAATCATACGCCGAGAAACCGCTAGAACCCACATTAGCCGAAACACCTGATAATAATGGAATCCCAAAATAGAATTTATAGGTAACATCAGCACCTGGATTAGTCATCAAAGACTGCGGCACTGAAGTGAAATTATATAAAAGTTGTTTGTTTTGGGAAATACTTTTAACCGATAGAAATAGAACAAAAAGCAATATTAATTTTCTCATTGCACTATTAAATAAGCGGTGACACCTGAACGTAATTTAATACTTCCTACACTATTTTCGTTTAATAACGAACCAGAAAGCATTTTGATAAAAAAAGTCATTTTAGTGGTACTCTTCAATAGATCAAGATTAGCATTTTCAAATATTTCCTTTTTTGTTACAAGATTCGCAGCGCCAGTATATGCAGGAACATTAAAGTTTATAGTGTAAAGTGGCTGATTGTTCTTGTCTCGCAATATAATATCTAAAGTATACGCTCTATTAATTGTGTTGTCTATTTCAAAAGACAAATCAGCTCTTGTTAAATGATTTTTTAAAAAAGCGTCATTAAAGACATCAACTGTAGGGGAATCGACTATTATACTCCGCTCCACGCCATTGGTTACAAATTCATGTGCAGGAATATCAAAATAGGCCAAATTTGAAATGAAAACAGGTTCTATTTTCAAATCATTAGCCTGATTAAAATCTAAGTCGCTTGAACAGGAAAAAGAAAACAAGGATATAATAAGTAGCAATAAAATTCTATTGAACGACACTCGTTTCATTATTTAAATTTATTAAAATCAATCTTCAAATATAATAATACGAACGTATCAATTGATAACTTATTATTTTACTAACCAAATGTTAATATTTAACGTAATTAAGCTTACTCACTAATGAAATTCCCTAAATAACTTAGAAGCTTCATTATAAGCACTTTCGAAACTCATTGGACTTAAATTAGTATTTTCTTTTTTTGAAGTGAAATAGGACAATAATTTCTCCGTTGGCATATTACCTGTCAAATCATCGGTCGCCATTGGGCATCCGCCAAAACCTTGAATGGCACCGTCATAACGACGACAACCCGCTTTGTAAGCAGCATCAATTTTCTCAAACCATTTATCAGCTGTGGTATGAAGATGGGCTCCAAACTCTATTTCAGGATATTTTGGAATTAAATTCGAAAATAAATACCCAATTACATCCGGCGTTGAACTTCCCACCGTATCCGAAAGCGATAAAATTTTAACACCCATATCAGATAATTTTTGCGTCCACTCCCCTACAATTTCCGTGTTCCATGGATCACCGTATGGATTCCCGAATCCCATAGAAAGATAGGCCACAACTTCTTTATTGCTTTTATAGGCTATTTCCAGAATCTCCTGCAAAGTGATTAATGATTCGGCTATAGTTTTATGGGTATTCCGCATTTGGAAATTCTCTGAAATCGAAAAAGGAAAACCTAAATATTGTATTTCAGGATGAACAGCAGCTAATGTTGCGCCTTGAGTATTCGCAATAATTGCCAATAATTTACTTCGGGTTTGAGATAAATCAAGTTGTGCCAGAACTTCGGCGGTATCCCGCATTTGCGGAATCGCTTTTGGTGACACAAAACTACCAAAATCTATAGAATCAAATCCCACACGCAATAAAGATTGGATGTAGGTCACTTTTCTCTCAGTAGGTATAAATGGCTTTATGCCTTGCATGGCATCGCGTGGACATTCTATAATTTTTATTGGCTCCATAGAAGCCCAAAGATAGAAAAACAATTATGAATTTTAAATCTTGAATTTCTAAATTTCTAAAAATTGGTTTTATTACTTATTTTGGTAATAAAATAAAATATTACATTATTTGGTAATATAATAGTTGAGTGCTAACAGCCCTTTTAGTAACGTGGGGGTTGTAATCGTTTTAAAATCTCTTTGTTTATGGCTGTGACCAAAGCTGGACCTTCGTAAATAAAACCAGTATACAATTGCACTAAACACGCTCCGGCTTCCAGTTTTTCAATGGCATCCTCCGCCGAATGGATTCCCCCCACTCCAATGATAGGAAAGGCTTTCTTACTATTTTTAGATAAAAAACGGATAACTTCAGTGGAACGTTTTGCTAATGGTTTTCCCGACAAACCACCCATTTCTGATTTATTTTCGGATTGCAATCCTTCGCGAGATATAGTTGTATTCGTTGCAATAACTCCGGCAATCTTAGTTTCTTTAATAATATCTATAATATCCAGCAATTGCTCATCCGTCAAGTCAGGAGCGATTTTCAGCAGAATTGGTTTTTGTTTTGGCTTAGCCAAATTCTTATTTTGCAGTGTTTGCAACAATTGAGTCAATGGCTCTTTATCTTGTAGGGCACGAAGATTTGGTGTGTTTGGCGAACTCACATTGACTACAAAATAATCGACATACTCATATAATGCATCAAAACAAATTTCGTAATCTGAAGTTGCTTCTTCGTTAGGAGTCAGTTTGTTTTTACCAATATTTCCCCCAATTAAAACACCTGTGTTTTTTTTCAATCGCTCTACCGCTTCTTGAACTCCACCGTTATTGAACCCCATTCGGTTAATGATGGCGCTATCTTCCTTCAGACGGAACAATCTTTTTTTAGGATTTCCTTCTTGACCTATTGGCGTAAGCGTTCCTATTTCTATAAAACCAAAACCAAAGTTGGATAATTCTTTATACAACTTGGCATCTTTATCAAAACCTGCTGCCAATCCAACCGGATTTTTGAATTTCAATCCAAAGACTTCTGTTTCTAGTCTTGGATCATTGATATCATAAAGTGATTTAAAAAGCAATGAAAATCCGGGAATTTTAGATAAAAATCGAATCAATGAAAAAGTAAAATAATGAACTTTTTCCGGATCAAACCAAAAAAGTATAGGACGAATTATTAATTTATACATGTTTGTTGTGTTGGTGTTGCAAAAATAGAACTATCTGTTCGATAAATAAATATTTGTAAAATAATTTTAGCAAATCATTTTTGTTTTTGAAAACAAACTTTAAATATTCAACTTCAATCTGTAATTTATTTATGGGCTTTTTCCATTTTTTATAGAAACAATCTGAATAATTAATTATAAATGACTAATTTTAAGTACCATGCGTTATTAAAAACAAATTACTATTTCGAGTTTTACTATTTAACTTAAAAAAAAGGCAATGAAAAGAAATTTAAATTGTCGTAGATTATTGTCTGTTTGTATGACTGTTGTAGGATGTCTATTTATTGTAGCAAGTTGTAATTTTCCCAAAAAAGAGAATAAAGAAACCTTTGATATGGCTGCTGCCAAAAAAGTCATTGAAGAACAAAACTGTATTTTCACCGAGGCAATGAACAAAAGTGACTCCGTCTCAGCAGCCAATTGTTATACAACTGATGCAAAATTTATGCAACCCAATGCGAAAGCTACCACTGGCAGAAATAACATACTTCATGTTATGTCGGCTTTTATGAAATCAGGGATGCCAAAATTTAGTTTGAATACTATAGAAGTTTGGGGAAATAATGATCTGTTGGTTTCAGAAGACGAATGGACATTTACCGATAAAGATGGCAAAGAAGTAGACCGTGGAAAATCATTAGTCGTTTGGAAAATGGAAGACGGAAAATGGAAAATGTTCCGTGATTGCTATAATTCTGATATGCCACTGCCTAAGTAAAATCAATTTGTTTTTCTGTTTTAGAAACAAAAAAAACCGAAACTATAGAATATATGGTTTCGGTTTCTTATTTTCTGTGAATTAAAACAGAATACTTTTAAATGAAATTCAAACTCAAAAGATATTCAAGACTAATTTTATTTTTTCATGGCTTCATTAATAGCCGCTTTATCCAGATATTGGTTTACCTCATCAATTATATCATTTTCATCAAAATGAAAATCGGTGTGAATCCATTGCGTCATCGATTTCCCTCCTTTGTATTTTGCCGTAGTTTTATACCATCCCAATAACCAATTTCCCTTTCTTTTAACATTTTCCAGATCATTTACTTTTACTGGCAGCCAAATTTCATTTTCAAAAGTGATCGATTCAATAACATCAGTTCTCCTATTTCTCCAATATTTATTTATGGCCGGTTAACCGACCAAGCTATCTCCACTGTTCCAATAATATTTGGCATTATCGGCATAATTTAACATCCATGCATCCATATCCCCTTTGGATAAATACTCCAGTGATTTTTTTACCCATTTCGGTATATTTAGCAACTGCAAATTCAACAGGTTGAACTTTTGCATCAAGTGAAGTTACTGTGGGAGTTTCTTCCATCGTTTTATCTTTCTTGCAACCTACAAGAAAAGAAAAACATAAAGCAATTAGTACTAGTTTTTTCATAATCTAAAAATTGCAAAAAGATCTGGGAGAAACTATAACTAAATTTAACAAAAAAAAATAACATATGAATTAAGAATTTTTTAAAATTTACATTTCAAAATACTGAATAACAAAGTTATAACAAAAAAATACTGTCTAGAATTGAAAAAAAAAACGTTCACAAAAATTCTAATTATAATTCTATTCTTTCCAATCAATTGTAGTACAAAAAGAGATTAAATGCAAGATCAATGGCTACAGCAGCTCTTAAAGGATACCGAAAATGGGTTCTGAAAAAATGATTATATTTGCATAAAACAAATAAAAAATGCAACATATTATAGATCGATTCATCAGTTACGTAACTATTGATACAGAATCTGACGCGAGCTCGGAAACCACGCCAAGTACAGCTAAACAATGGGACCTAGCCAATAAACTAGTTGAGGAGTTAAAAGCTATTGGGATGCAAGACGTAACAATAGATAAAAAAGCATACATCATGGCTACACTGCCAAGTAATGTTCTTCATGAAGTACCAACTATTGGATTTATTTCACACTTTGACACTACACCAGATTTTACCGGCTTCAATGTAAAACCTCAAATTGTTCCTAATTATGATGGTAAAGACATTGTCTTAAATGCGGAACAAAATATCATATTATCACCTAACTATTTTAAAGATTTGTTATTGTACAAGGGGCAAACCTTGATTACAACAGACGGAACTACATTATTAGGAGCAGATGATAAAGCTGGAATTACGGAGATTATTACCGCAATGGAATTCCTTATCAAAAATCCAGAAATCAAACACGGAAAAATCAGAGTTGGTTTTACACCAGATGAAGAAATTGGTCGTGGAGCACATCATTTTGATGTAGAAAAATTTGGAGCGGAATGGGCGTATACTATGGACGGCAGTCAAATAGGTGAACTGGAATATGAGAATTTTAATGCCGCTGGTGCCAAAATTATTTTCAAAGGGAAAAGCGTTCATCCCGGTTACGCCAAAGGTAAAATGATCAATTCTATGCTTATTGCTAATGATTTCATCAGTGAATTACCTTCAGATGAAACACCGGAAACTACAAAAGGATACGAAGGCTTTTTTCATGTACATCACCTTACGGGAAGTATTGAAGAAACCGTTTTGGAACTGATTATAAGAGATCACAACAAGAAAAAATTCGAAAAACGCAAAGAATTAATCGAGAAAATCACTCGAAAAATAAACAAGAAATTTGCAAAACAATTTGGTGCTGATATTGTAACAGCCGAAATAAAAGATCAATATTACAATATGAAAGAAAAGGTAACACCTGTAAAACATATTGTGGATATTGCTGAAAAAGCCATGAGAGAAATAGGCATCAAACCACTAATTAAACCTATTCGTGGCGGAACGGACGGTTCTCAATTGTCATACAAAGGATTACCGTGTCCAAATATTTTTGCTGGCGGACATAATTTCCACGGAAAATACGAATATGTTCCTGTCGAAAGCATGCAAAAAGCAGTAGAAGTTATTGTCAAAATTGCTGAATTAACTGCAATAGGCGATTATGTTAAAACCGAAGAAACAGCTAAAAATAAAAAATAATTGGCATCATCAAAAACCGATACGCCTACTTGGGATAAAATCAATAGTTGGACAGAAGAATTAGAATATCTCAAATCAATTATTGCCAAGACTGAACTCATCGAAACTACCAAGTGGGGAGGTTGCGTTTATGTCTTAGATCATAGAAATGTGGTCGGAATTGGTGGATTTAAAAATTATTTTACGATTTGGTTTTTTAATGGCGTATTTCTCAAAGATGAAAAAAAAGTTTTAGTCAACGCACAAGAAGGCGTTACTAAATTATTACGACAATGGCGATTTACATCAAAAGACAACGTTGATGAAGCTTTAGTTTTGGATTATATTCAGGAAGCAATTGAAAATGAAAAGCAGGGAAAAATAATTAAAACCCCAAAAGTTGAAGTTACAATTGAAATGCCGGAAATTTTTCAAAAAGAATTAGATGTGGATCCGAATTTAGCAGAAGCTTTTCTAAAATTCTCGACATACAAACAAAAGGAGTTTTTAGAATATATAGTCGAAACAAAACGAGAAGAAACAAAACGTTCCCGAATAGAAAAAATAAAACCAATGATACTTGAAAGCATTGGTTTGAATGACAAATACAGATAAAATTAAATCCCAATTCTAGCATCAGAGTTGGGACTTTTTTTTTAAAATTACATAGATTAAATTACTGTATTTTCACAATAATTTCGTGCTAACTGCATTAAAATTCATTTCAACACATCCCCTGGAAATTTTTTAAAAAGAACATACCAATTTTCAACTTCCCTTCTTGGACACTATTTGTTGCAAATCATAAAAAATTATTGGAATCCTTCTGAAAACCTTAACATTAACTAGTTTATTAAATCACTATATTTACTTACAATTACTTAACGATTTATTAATACCAGAACTAACTATTGTTTAAATTTCATAAAAACTAATGCTAACAATATAAATTATGATACAAAAGAAAGAACCGAACACTGATTCAGTATCTCCTGCAAAACCTGAAATCGACAAGCCAATTCGAGCTCGGGGAACAAAAATTGTTGAACCGGTAAAAGAAACCGTTGAAATTGAAGAACCGATAATCGAAGATATTATTACGAAAAACACAGAAATCTCGGCGGTTAATCCAGATGAAGATAGCAAAACTTCAAATAAGAAAAGTGGTAAGGACAAGGCTAAAAACAAAGTAAAAATGAAAGACAAAGACAAGAAAAAAGCAAAAAAGGCTGACGCAAAAGAGAAAGCAAAACAAAAAGCGAAAGCAAAAGCCAAAAAGGCAAAAAAAACGAAAAAAGAGAAAGCAAAAAAAGCCAAAGTAAAAGCCAAAGCCAAAGAAAAAAAGGCCAAAGCGAAATCTAAAAAAGCAAAAAAGAATAAAAAAAATAAGAAGAATAAAAAATAACCAAATTGCTATATAAAAAAATGCCCTGAAATTCAGGGCATTTTTTATTAGTTTGAAGACTTTACTATTTTTTTACAGCTGGAGTATTTAATGCTGCGCTCATTTCCATAGAAATAGCGGAGCGCTCCATTTTTAGTTTTCCTGACATGGTTTCAACGATAACTGTCGTATCAGCAAGCTCAGAAACTTTTCCGTGAATTCCACTTTTTGTAATAATTTTGTCGCCAACTTTCAAGCTGCTTTCAAATTCTTTTTCGCTTTTAGCTTTCTTTTGTTGTGGTCTAATCATAAAGAAATAGATTACCACAAACATTAATAGAAACGGCGCAAATTGAGTTAATTGTCCCATAATTTTAAAATCTCTTTTTTGTTTATTAATATTACATTAAACCACGACCGGCTTTAATCATCTTTTTGCTAGCCTGTAGCTCTTTTACTAAATTATCTAAAATTCCGTTGATAAAAATACTACTTTTTGGCGTAGAATACTCTTTGGCAACTTCTAAATATTCGTTAAGGGTAACTTTTACGGGAATCAATGGGAATTTTAGAAATTCACAAATCGCCATTTTAAGAATAATGGTGTCAATTTCTGCAATTCTGTCGCTGTCCCAATTGGGCGTTTTATCAACATATTCTTTAGCAAATTCCCTTTCGTTTAAGACAGTTTTTCTAAACAAATCTCTAACAAAATCCTTGTCCTCGTTGTCTTTATACAACTTAGGCACTCTGAAATTGTCATCTTCACCCGATTTAATTGCTTTTAATTGCTTGATGATCTGAGTATTAACCAATGGAATATCATCTACCCAAGTTAATTTATCATCTTCTAAATATTCATATAGTTTTTCATTAGGAACAATTACATCCATAAATAAATCAACGATAAATTGTTTATCCTCTTCGAATGTGTTGATAGAATTACTCATGTATTTTTCATACAATTTGCTCGCCTTTATATCATTAAGAAGCAATAAGATATAGTCATCGTTTAATGTCCAATTGTCAATTTTACGATTTTCAAGAGCAATACTAAGTGAATTGTTTTCTGAAAGAATTTGAAAAATACTATTTTTAATGAATTTTTCATTTGGCTTACGCTCCTCAGCAGTAGCAAGATGTTTCAGAGATGATTTATGCAAAAAGATGGTTTCTTTTTTACAAATTTCAATCAGGGAAGAAAGCATTATCAGGTATAAATCTTGAATATTGTCGATACTATAGAAAAGAAATTTTTCCTCTTTTTCCAGATTATCAGAACCGTTTTGATGCATCGCATAAATGGATTGCATAACTTTAACGCGTATGTGTCTTCTATTTACCACCTTGTAAGAACTTTTATTAATTAGAGTGCAAAAATAAGAATTTCATCCTTGAAAATAAAATATATAATCGCTTATTTTAAAAGTATTCAGTGATCAGTATTCAGTGAACGGCAATTATTTCACACTGAATACTGATAACTGAACACTGAAAACTACTTTTTACTATTCTCTATCTTTCTTTGATCAATACGATTTTGAGCAATAGTCAAAGCCGCATGATGCGTTGTAATTCCATTAGCGATAGCAAATGCAAAAATCTCTAGAGTTGTATTGTAAATATTCTCTGTTTTTCGCATGATCTCCGCTTTGTCATAATGCGCTAATTCCGCATAAACATTGATAATACCACCAGCATTAATCAAAAAATCCGGAGCATAAAGAATACCTCTTTCTTGCAAAATAGCACCATGAATATTTTCGTTTGCTAGTTGGTTATTCGCAGCTCCTGCAATTACTTTAGCTTTAATTTTATGAACAGTAACATCATTTAAAGTAGCACCCATGGCACAAGGTGCATAAATATCAACATCAGCAGAATATAAATCATCACCGGTGAATATTGTAGCACCGTACTTAGATCCAACTTCGTACAATTTTTCTTCATTAATATCTGCTATAGTAACTATCGCGCCTTCTTTTGTCAAATAATCAACCAAAGTTTCTCCAACATGGCCAATTCCCTGAACCAACACTTTTTTTCCATTAAGTACATCTGAACCAAACTGCTGTTTCGCAGCTGCTTTCATTCCAAGATACACCCCGTAAGCTGTAACTGGCGATGGATTTCCAGAACCTCCTCTTGATTCGGAAATTCCTGTCACATAAGGTGTCACGTCTCTTACGATATCCATATCTGCAGTCTCCATTCCTACGTCTTCAGCAGTAATGTATCTTCCGCTTAAAGAGTGTACAAATTCACCAAATTTACGCATCAGTTCTGGTGTTTTTTGGGTTTTGGCATCGCCAATAATAACCGCTTTACCTCCACCGATATTCAATCCTGTAATGGCTGCTTTATAAGTCATACCACGAGAAAGTCGCAATACGTCATTTAACGCTTCCCATTCATTAGCATAATTAAACATACGAGTACCTCCTAAAGCTGGACCCATAACCGAATTATGAATACCAATAATTGCTTTTAAACCTGTATCTTTGTCGTTGCAAAATACAATTTGTTCGTGATCGTTAAATGATAATTGACCAAAAACGGGATCCATTTTTTGAAGTTCCTTTCCAGTTGTGAAAGCTGCATTCATAGTATTGATTTTTATAGTGATAAAATTATGAATTTGTCAAAAAGACAAATCAAATTTACATAAAAAATATATAAACACTAATTTATTAGCTTAAATTTATCAATATGACAATCATCCCAACAAAAAGTAATTTTTAATTTTACCAAAAATTGATTAAAAATCAAAAAATAAAACTATTTCAATAAAGAATATCTTAAAAAAATGAAAGAATTACGTTATTTAAATAAATACTTTGTCAAATATAAATACAGCTTTTCTCTCGGGATTATATTTACCATTATTGCCCAAATATTTTCATTGTTTACACCAAAATTAATTAGCAAATCATTCAAGGTAATTGAATCCTTTTCTAAAGATAAAAACGTAGCAATTTCGGTAATTCGCGAAGAATTAATTTCGAATATTTTATTGATTATCGCTACTACCATGATAGCTGGTTTTCTTACTTTTTTGATGCGACAAACCCTTATTGTTATGTCGCGACACATTGAATTCGATTTGAAAAATGAAGTATTCAGACAATATGAAAACTTATCGCAGAACTTTTACAAACAAAACCGAACCGGTGATTTAATGAACCGTATTAGTGAGGATGTTTCAAAAGTAAGAATGTATGTGGGTCCTGCGGTTATGTACACTATAAATACCTTTATTCGTTTTACAATTGTAATCGTATATATGTATAATGTTTCGCCTCGATTGACTTTATATACCATTCTTCCTTTACCGATATTATCGTATTGTATTTTCAGATTAAGTTCCGAAATCAATAAGCGAAGCACCATTTTTCAACAATATTTATCAAAAGTTTCCAGTTTCTCACAAGAAATATTTTCTGGAATCCGTGTGATAAAAGCCTATTCATTAGAAAACCAACATCAAAATAACATGGTGGATTTAGCGAATGAAAGTAAAAGTAAAAGTTTGAACTTAGCCAAAGTGCAATCTTTATTTGGACCATTGATGCTGGCGTTGATAGGAATAAGTAACTTGGTTGTGATTTATTTTGGTGGATTAATGTACATCGATGGGACCATAAAAAGCATTGGAACTATAGCAGAATTTATTTTGTATGTCAATATGCTTACTTGGCCAGTGGCTTCTTTAGGATGGGTTTCCTCTATGGTTCAAGAAGCCGAAGCCTCTCAAAAACGTCTTAACGAATTCCTGAAAATCGAACCTGAAATAAAAAATAACAATCCTAATAAATCTATTATTGGGGGTACTATTTCTTTCGAAAATGTAAGTTACACTTACGAAGACACTAATATAGAAGCCTTAAAAAATGTAACTTTTACAGTCAAAAAAGGAGAAACAGTAGCGATTCTTGGAAAAACAGGATCCGGAAAATCAACCATCTCCTCACTAATCTCTCGATTATATGAAGTAACAGCAGGAAAAATAAACATTGACGGAAACGAAATAAGCACCGTAAACCTTTATGATTTGCGAAACAGCATTGCAATTGTACCGCAAGATGCCTTTTTGTTTTCGGACAGTATCAAAAACAACATTAAGTTTGGCAAAGAAAACGCAACTGACGAAGAAGTAATACTAGCGGCAAAAAATGCTGTGGTGCATGATAATATCATTGGTTTTAATAAACAATATGACACGATATTAGGCGAAAGAGGAATTACACTTTCCGGAGGACAAAAACAGCGTGTTTCCATAGCCAGAGCAATTATCAAAAACCCTCCTATTTTACTTTTTGACGATTGTTTATCTGCTGTTGATACGGAGACCGAAGAAGCGATTTTGAATAATTTATCCGAAATTTGCAAGGATAAAACTACCATTATAGTAAGCCATAGAGTTTCATCAGCCAAAAATGCAGATAATATTATCATTCTTGAAGATGGAAAAATAATCCAACAAGGTTCTCATAATCAATTGATAAATCAAGAAGGGTACTATGCTTCCCTATATTTAAAACAACTTTCAGAAAAAGAATTGCTTTAATTGTTGTGTAATACATATATTTTTTAGATTTTTGAGTACTACTTAACAACCATAAATTGATAGAAAGGATTATGAGAGAAAATGACATGTTAGAAAAAGAAGAGATATTTTCAAAAGTTCTACGAGCTGGAAGAAGAACTTATTTCTTTGATGTGAGGGCTACAAAAGCAGATGATTATTACATTACGATTACCGAAAGTAAAAAATTTACTGAAGAAGATGGTTCGTTCCATTTCAAGAAACACAAAATTTATTTGTACAAAGAAGATTTTGCCGCATTCGCAGAAATTCTAGGTGAAATGACTTCTTATGTTTTAAACCATAAAGGGGAAGAAGTAATTTCTGAAAGACACCAAAAAGATTTCAAAAAAGAATATACGTCTGATAAAACAGATGATGATATTCTACCAAAAACATCAAGTTTTACCGATATAGATTTTGATGATATTTAATTCTTAGTTACCTACTTACAAAACTAAAAAGTCCAAAAGTCAATTGATTTTTGGACTTTTTTGTTTTTCAAAATCCTTCACCCTATCTTCCCATCGCTGACAAAGTAGGATTATGTCCTCTTCCTACTCTTATAACACTGTTCGAATACTACACTGATATCTTCTATAAATAATTTATTCCTTAAAATATTTGAAATTAATTTCTAAAAAGTATTTTTGTTTAATGGAAACGAAACTATTAATACTTGCAGGACTTGGCGATTCCGGAGAAAAACACTGGCAAAGCTATTGGTTACAGAAATTTAAAAACAGTTCTAAGCTGGTTCAGGGAAACTGGGAACAACCTGTACTTGAGGATTGGCTTGGCAATTTAACGGAAGCAATTTCCAAACTAGATTCTCCAACTATTTTGGTAGCACACAGTCTCGCTGTTTCTATGGTCTTGCATTGGGCTGCAGCAAATACTAATCCCAACATAATTGGGGCATTATTGGTCGCTCCTGCCGATGTTGATTCTCCAAATCATACGCCTCAAATAATTTGGAATTTTTCTCCGATACCAACCAAAAAATTAGAGTTTCCATCTGTTGTAGTTACCAGTGCTAATGATCCTTATATTTCACCGGAAAGAGCTCAATATTTTGCTGAAATGTGGGGCAGCGATTTTATAAATATTGGCCAAAACGGACATATCAATTCCGATTCGAATCTTGAATTTTGGGAAGAGGGCCAACTGATTTTGGAACAATTAATAAATAAAATCAATATCGGTTAAACTGAAAATAAACCATTGATAATAAACCTATTTTCAAATATTTCTTCTTTTTTCAAATGTTTAAATAAAAAAACTGCTTCATTAAAAAAAAGCAGTTTCTCTATTATGATTATAAACAGACAGTTCACCTTTTATACAAGCCGATTAATTCCCCCCATGCCATAATGTGATCTTTCATAGCCTTTTCAAGTTCTATTTTATCAGTACTTGGAGGCAAAGAACTTAGTACAGTATCTAAAGCATATACTTTAAAATGATAATGATGCTTACCAATTGGAGGACAGGGTCCATTATATTTATTTTCACCAAAACCATTCCTGCCTTGGGTTCCTGGTGCAGAATCCTCTTTTATAATGCTTTTTGGTGCAATGTCCCACATTACCCAATGGCAAAAAGTTCCATTTGGAGCATCAGGATCATCTACTATGATAGCCAGGCTTTTTGTGTTTTTAGGAATTTCGTCTATGCTAATATCCGGGTTTATATTTACCCCATCACAAGTATATTTCGAAGAAATAAATTCATTGTCCTGAAATGCTGAACTTTTAATAACTAATGTGGCACTGACTGTTACTGACATGATAAATAGTATAATAAAGGTTCATCATCAATGCGCCATTTGTTATTCATGACACATTTCTGCACATTTACGACATGCTTGCGCACATTTTTTGCAATGTTCCATTTGTGCAAATTTTTCACACTCGGTGGCACATATTTCGCACATTTCAGCACATAGTTTTAAAAAAATAGCTGTGTTTTCAGAATTCCGTTCCATTAACTGTGCTGTTAAGCGGCATGTATCAGCACAATCCTGGTCGTTCATCATACAACGGACCATGTCCATTTCTTTTTCTAAATGGCATGCATCATAACAATGTGTGCATTGTGCAGCACAAAAATGCAATACGTCAATCATCTTTTGCTTTTCCATTTTTTAGGTATGTTTAAATTAAAAATCTATTTTAAAATACCAAAAGGAAATGCTTTCTGCATTTGATTTCCATTTGGTTTACTAAATTGCGGTTGCAATACTGATACTTAATCAAGAAATGCAATGCAGGTATTTTACTTCAAAAAGTTTTGGGGAAACTTTTATACTAATTGTGATCCTGAAAATTATTTAAAGGATCTTTATTAATTGCTCAATAACATTTTTGTGAGCGAAAAAAATCTCGATTAAGAAAGTAGTAAATTTACAATATTTTTTATTTTAAATAACTGAAAAACAGATTATTAACATTTTAATAACCTAATTTATATTAAAGGAGTAAATCCTGTTTCTGAAGTTACCCAATTCGCAGTCCGTTTTCAATATTAAAATCGGGTGCTAACAATATTACGTCGCCTTCCTCACCAACTGCTCCCAACACCAGACATTCGCTCATGAATTTACCAATTTGTTTTTTAGGAAAATTAACTACAGCTACGATTTGTCTGTTTAGCAAATCTTTTTTTAGATACCTTTTGGTAATTTGTGCCGATGTTTTTCTAATTCCAATTGCGGAACCAAAATCTATCGTAAGTTGGTAAGCCGGTTTTCTTGCTTCTGGAAAATCATTGACTTCCAAAATAGTCCCAACTCGCATTTCTACTTTTTCAAAATCTTGCCAAGTTAATTGCATGGTTTAATGTATTAATGGTTTTTTAATTAAATGTTAATTTCTAACAAACCTATCAATTTTACAACTATTTACACTAATTTCATAAGACATTTTTTGCCCTATATCCATAAATTTACAAATCAAGAATATTGTTTAAAAACTATAAATACTATTACAAGATGGAAGAAAATCAAACAAGTGGAAGCGAATCATTAAGAAATGGTAGTTTTTCTAAATCAAAAATGGCAACGGACAGCTATATTGAAACGAATTCAAATGTCAAATTGTATCTAAAGGATTACGGTGAAGGAAAACCGGTAATTCTTATTCATGGCTGGCCACTTTCTAATGAAATGTGGGAATATCAAATCGATGCTTTGGTTGAAAATAATTTTAGAGTTATTGCTTATGACCGCCGTGGTTTTGGAAAATCTTCACAACCTTGGGACGGATACGATTATGATACTTTGGCAGATGATTTAAAAGCAATTATTGATCAATTGGAACTGGAAGATGTTACTCTTGTTGGATTTTCTATGGGTGGCGGAGAAGTCGTGCGCTATTTCAGTCGCCATGGCGGAAAAAACATTGCAAAAGCGGTATTAATCTCTTCTGTAACTCCCCATTTATTAAAAACCGATTCTAATCCTGATGGAGTTCCTCAAGAAAAATATGATGCTATGGCGGAACAAATTAAAGAGGACCGAATTGGCTTTCTGGATGCCTTCGGGAAAACTTTTTTCGGAGTCAGTTTTATCAGCAAGCCTGTGAGCACACCATTACTGGATTATTATAGAATGCTTTGTTCTTTTGCTTCACCGCGTGCGACCTTGGAGTGCGCAAAGTCTTTTTCTACCACTGATTTCAGTCGCGAAATGGCCTCTGTCAATGTACCGACCTTAATCATACATGGAGATGAAGACAAAACAGTTCCTATAGAAATCACCTCCGAAATTGCCACTAAATTAATTCCTGATAATATCTTTATTGTTTATGATGGGGCACCACACGGATTGTTTTATGTCGAAAAAGAAAAATTAAATAGGGATTTAATTAAATTTTTAAACTCTTAAAAATTAAATAAAACCTTTAAAAAGTACGCTCCGAAGGGTTATTTGTCAATAGGCAAAGCACTTTACAGCGTACTTTTATTATTTTGATTCTAAAATATTTTAGTAAAAAACGGAATCCTTTTTAATATTGTTTTTTTTTATTGTAAATTGGTAAAAGTAATATCAACTTCAATGGCACGAACAACTTCAAATACAGTCGCACTAGGAACTTTGGCTCCAAATTTCAATTTAAAAGATACCAATTCAAACGAATGGTTTTCTTTTCAGGATTTAAAAGGAGAAAAGGGAACTTTAGTCGTATTCATTTGCAATCATTGCCCGTTTGTTCATCATGTACTTGATGAAATTCTTATGATTGCCAATGATTATCGTGTACAAGGCATTGGTATCATCGCCATTTCCAGTAATGATGTGGTGAAATTTCCACAAGATGCACCAGAATTAATGACCGAGTTTGCGTTCCAAAACAAATTCGAGTTTCCCTATCTTTATGATGAAACACAGGAAGTGGCAAGAGATTATAATGCAGCTTGTACCCCCGATTTTTACTTATTTGACAATCAAGATAAATTAGTCTATCACGGACAATTAGACGACAGCCGACCGGGAAATGGAATTCCGTTAAGCGGAAACGATTTGCGTGGTGCAATTGATGGCGTAATTTACAATCGGATGATAAATCCAGATCAAAAACCGAGTTTGGGTTGTAATATTAAGTGGAAATAATACCATTTAACCTTTCTTTTATTGGAATAAATACAGTTCATTTCGACGAAGGAAACTCGAAAAAAGTGAACAGGTGAAACAAATTACATTAGTTGCTCTCGTTATGAGATTTCTCCCCGTGGTCGCAATGATAAAATAAAATGATAAAAAAAATCCCAAAACTCTCGCTTTGGGATTCTAAATGAATTGGATTGTTCAATAATTAAAACTGCGACTGAACACTGAATACTATTACTTCACGTCCATTAATTCTACGTCAAAAATCAAAGTAGCGTTTGGTGGAATTGCTCCTCCAGCACCACGAGATCCGTATCCTAAATGCGATGGAATTACAAAACGTGCTTTATCACCTACGCGTAACAGGGCAATACCTTCGTCCCATCCTTCGATTACATTACCTTCTCCTAATGGAAATTCAATTGGTTTTTTTCTTGGGTAAGAACTGTCAAAAACTTTTCCATCCGGAAGTTGTCCTGTGTAATGTACCGAAACTATTTTACCGTTTGCTGCTTTTTTACCTTCACCTCTTTGGATAAATTGGTAACGCAAACCGCTTTCTGTTTTTTCGAAACCAGCCGCTAATTTTTCCATTTCGGCTTCTGCATCTGCTTTCAAAGAAGCGTCACGTTTGTTACGGGCACCTTTTAAACCAACAAATGCTTCAATTGCATTCCACTTTTTAGCTTCGTCTCCTACTCTAATGATTTCAACTGACTCTAAAGCATCTCCTTGAGCAATAGCGTCTACAACATCTTGGCCTTCTATAACATTTCCAAAAATAGTGTGTTTATCATCTAGCCATGGTGTAGCCACATGTGTTATAAAAAACTGTGACCCATTTGAGCCTGGACCTGAATTTGCCATAGACAAAACTCCAGGTGCATCGTGACGTAAATCTTTGTGGAATTCATCATCAAATTTGTAACCTGGATCTCCAGTTCCCGTTCCTTGAGGACATCCCCCTTGAATCATAAAATCAGGAATAACTCTATGAAAATTTAAACCATCATAGAATTTTTGTCCTTGAGGTTTTATTTTGTTTTCCATATTTCCTTCAGCAAGAGCTACAAAGTTCCCTACTGTTCCTGGTGTTAAATCGTTTGTTAGTTTTACTAAAATAGCACCTTTTGCGGTGTTGAATTTAGCGTATATTCCGTTTTCCATTGTGTTTAATTTTTATTGAAGGGCAAATTTACGAAATTAATTTTAAAAAGGGAATTGGAGGATTGAAAGTTGAGAATTTGGGAATTTGAAACTTTGCTGATTATTTAGAAATAGATTTTTAGTAAAACAAAGATTTGTTCATGGCTGTTTCTTTAATTTGCCCTTTTTGTTCCGTAGGAACTAAATATCGGTAGAAAAACACATTCCACCTCTTCTTTTTGTCCCGTTAGGGACTATACAACCTTAAATCAATTTTTTGAAAACAAATTTTTCGTCATAATCGATTTCAAATTTTTCAAGAAAATCAAGATATTTTTCTGAAAATAAAAAAAATTATTCCAATTACTGTAATAATAACTAAGGCTAACAACCGATAATACCTAGAATTTTGAAGAATATTATACGCATCATTATTTTCCAGCTTTTTAAAATTCCGCAACTCTTTTATTGAGATGAATAATAAAATGCAAATCACTACTATCCAAAAAATATCCATCATTATTAAGTTCTTATTTTATGCGAGGTTATGTAAATGTCGTACAAACGTTTTGCCGCTTTGAGATGGTGTGTGGTTCGTAACCTTTCAATTTTCGGGTTTGCAGAAAATATGATGCGAAACAGTAATTCCACTAAATCACACACTATATCAAAACGCCTGTTGGTGGCAGTGTATATTTTTTCGAGTAGTAATTCCAAGCTGCTTTTGTGATGTCCGCAATTATTTTTTCAGTATTTTCTTTGGTTTCCGTTATGTCTTTTAAGTAAATGGAAATAATTAAATGTTTCCCATTTGGAAGTTTTACAATTCCAATATCGTTCATTGCGGCTCTTAAATTATTTTCATTGGTTCCTGATATTCCTGTTCGGTGTGCTAATTCTGTTCCTTGCGGAAGTCCTGCTTTCATCCAAGTAATTCCACTCGAACATTCTACCATAATTTGATACAAATAGTTTGTCGATTTCTTTTTGAGGATTTTTCTCTTATAGAATTTCTCCAATAATTCGGTGGTTGCTAATGGAGTTGTCGTGTTGATATATAAGTTTTCCCAAGTTCGCATTTCTTGTTCGTTTACTTTTATTGTAAAATCTTTTATTCCTTGTTTATTGATGAAATTTTGAACAGTTTCTGTACCACCAATTAATTTTAGAAGGATATCACAACCATTATTATCACTGTGTGAAACTGTATATCTCAATAATTGATCTAATGTCAAATACATATTTCCGTTTGGATATTCATCTCTTATTGGGCTCCAAGTATCTTCGTGCAAATCTTCTTTTTTTATAAAAATTTTCTGTGTTAAAGAAAGTTTTCCTTTGTCCACCAAGTTTAAGGTTGCCAAGGCAATATGAAATTTGAAGACACTCATTAATGGAACGTTTAAATTACCGTTGATGTTCAATGTATCTTTGTCTTCAATTCCTTTTATTGAAACTCCAATGGTTGCATTTTTTGTTGAGATGATTTGATTAAGTTCTTTACGAAGTTCATTCATATTTTGGGCAAATAGTTGAACCGAAAAGAGAGAAAGACAGAGCAGGAATATTATTTTCTTCATAATGAAATTATTACTTTAACCATTTTACAATCGTGTTGATAAATATTTGTTGTTGGTCAACAAACAAATAATGTGAACAATTTTCAATGATTTTGAAATTTTTTTTTTTACTATTTTCTTCATATCACTTAATTGCTTTTCTGAAAAAACGTTGTCTTGTTGTCCGTAAATCGCAAATAATTTTATCTGTTTTTTTAGATTTTTTAAAATTGGTTTTGTGTCAATATTATTTTTGCTTTCATTTTTATAGAATAAAATAGGTGCATTGTCATTTCTGATGTTTTTTTTGCCAAATTCACTTAGTTCATAATTTTTACGAATTTCATTTGCTTCTTTTGTTGGAAATGGCATTTTGAAATAATTATTCTTGCTTGCAACTTCGTAACATTGATTTCTGTATTCAGCAGAATTTTTTGGAAGATTCTCAATTTCAGAAATTTTAGAAAGCATCAAACTATCTTTTTTTTCTGTATAATTTTCTTTGGTGGTTTTTAAAATATGGTCATACGTTTCTTGTTGCGAAAACAAAGCACCAGCAAGTATCAACGAATTTACTTTTTCAGGGTTTCGCTCTGTAAAAATTGTTCCAACTAAACCACCAAAACTGTGAGCAATAATATTTGCTTTTTTGATGTTGTAGTTTTTGTAAAGTTCATTCAAATCTTTAATCGCTTCTTGATAAGTAAATGTCGCAGTAGTATCAATGGAACGACCTTCGCCACGCCTGTCATAAACGATTACATAAAATCCTTTTTCGGCTAATTTTTGGGCAGTTGTTCCTTCAAAAAGTGTCGAATTTCCTCTCGGTCCACCGTGAATAAATATGATTGCAGGATTTTCACTTTTCCCATAAGATTTTGAGTAAATAGTGTGATTTGCTTTTGCATTTACTATAAATGATATTATACAGCAAAACAGCAATAGTGTTTTTTTCATTGAAGCGATTTATTTTAAAAATTTACTTTCTTTAACTATTTTTCTAATTTCCTGCTCGAAATAATAGGCAATTTCAAAGTTTTCATTGGCTTGATTTTCCATCACTATTAAACTTGTTTTGGTTTTTGGGTAATATAAATTCACTGCCGTAAATCCTTCGCTTGGATGAAAACCTGTATGTCCAATTTCGTATATATCGGCTTTATCATTAATTCGTAAACCATAGCCATAACCAATCGCTTTTTCGCCAAAAAGTTGATGGTTGTTGGTAATAGAATAATTTGTTATCAGTTTGTAAGTAGCTGGTTTCAGCAATTTTCCATTATGCAAACATTCGTTCCATTTGGCTAAATCTGATACGGTAACAATTAAATGACTTCCCCAATACTGGTCAGGTGTAAAGCTGATTTTTTCAAATTGCTTTATGGTTCCATCTTTTTTTATAAAGTGTCCCTTCGTCAAAAATTGATGACTGGTTTCGTTAGGATAATAGCTGTTCTTCATTTTGCATTTTTTGAACAATAACGTTACCAATGTTTCAAAACTTTTACCACTTTGCTTTTCCAAAACCAATCCAGCAACATAATAACCAACGTTTGAATAACTGAAAGCTGTACCTGGTTTAAATTTCAAAGGCTTGTCCATATTTTCGCTGTACAATCCCGAAGTGTTGTTAAGTAATTGATGAACCGTAACGGTGTCTGCCCATTTGTATTTAAAATCAGGCAAATATTTGCGAATTGGTATTTGCAAATCAATCGTTCCTTTTTCCACTTCCTGTAAAATAAGCGTAGCCGTAAATTGTTTTGCTATCGACATTGTAGAGAATTTGTCGTCGATTTTCAGCAGTGTTTTTTTGTTTAAATCAGCAAATCCGTACGCTTTTGCATATTTCAATTTTTCGTTTTGTTGAATGTAAACTACTCCGTTAAAATCTCTTGGATTTGTGGTTTTTAGTAAACTGTCAATTTTTGTTGAGTAGTTGTCTTTTTGCTGTGCTGATAAGTTGCAACTTGTAAATAGAATTGTTGTTGCAAGTAATGTTAGTCTAAAAATTTGTTTCATTTATGTTCTGAAAATTATTTAATGTTTGTGTCTGTCTTGTGGTTACGGTCGGTTAGGTAAAATTGCCACCAACTACTACATAGGCCTGTTAAAATCATGCCAACCCACCCAAATCCGGCTGGCTTTGTCTGACAAATGAGCGATTATTAATGTTTCAAATATAAAAAAAAAATTACAAATAAAGGTACGCTTCTTTTTATTTTGAATACTTTTCCTACCGATTCAGTTCTTTAAAACCTCTAATTCCACAAAATCCTAGCCCAGATAGAAGTGGAAATCCTTTTTATTTTTTTTTAAAAATAGAAAGATTGCAACGAATAGCTGGAATAGCTCCCCAAAAAAAATGGCATCCTTTACGAATGCCATTTTGATTAATGAATTAAAAAAAGGATTATTTATCTGAAAGTCCCGCGTTTTTCAAATACGGTTCTATTTGCATGTCGTGCCCAATAAAATCCTTGAAAGCTTTGTTTAAATCAACGCTGTTTCCTACTGATAAAATATATTTTCGGAAACGTTCGCAATTCTCTCTAGTCATACCACCATTGGCCTGCATCCAATCGAAGGCATTATAATCCAGGGTTTTTGACCATGTGTAAGCGTAATAACCCGCAGAATAACCGCCACTCCAAATATGCGCAAAGTAAGGCGTGTGGTATCTTGTAGGAACTTCATTAACCAATAAACCATATTTTTGAAGTGCTTCTTTCTCAAAAACCAAAGTTGGTTTGAAATCTGCATCTTTTTCTACACTATGCCAAGCCATATCAAGGGTTGATGCCGCTAATAATTCTGTTACATCATATCCTTTGTTGAATGTCTCTGCTTTTTTAATTTTATCAATTAAAGCTTGAGCAATCACTTCTTTAGTTTTGTAATGAATCGCATAATTTTTTAAGACAGTAGGATCCAATGCCGCATGCTCGTTGATTTGAGATGGAAATTCCACATAATCACGCGGTACAGATGTTCCTGAAATGCTTGGATAATTTTGATTGGCAAACAAACCATGTAAGGTGTGTCCGAACTCATGGAATAGCGTTGTCACGTCATCAAAACTGATTAATGATGGGTTTCCATTAACTGGCTTAGAAAAATTATAAACGTTAACAATAACTGGTTTTTGTTTTAAATAATGAGACTGAGTCACAAAATTGTTCATCCAAGCACCTCCGTTTTTGTTATCTCTGGTGTAAAAATCCAAATAATAAATTGCCATTGATTTTCCGTCATTGTCAAATACTTCGTAAGCCACAACATCTGGATTGTAAACTGGCAAATCTTTTCTTTCCTTGAAGGTGATGCCATACATTTGTTTTGCAGCAAAAAACACCCCTTTTTCTAAAACAGTCGTTAACTCAAAATAAGGTTTTACCTGACTTTCGTCCAAATCATATTTTGCTTTACGCACTTGTTCCGAATAAAAATTCCAATCCCAAGGCTCCAATTTAAATCCTCCATTTTGAGCATCAATCAGGTCTTGAATTTCCTTGGCTTCTACTTTTGCTTTAGCAACTGCTGGAGTAGCAATTTTCGCTAAAAGGTCCATCGCAGTGCTTGGTAATTTTGCCATTTGGTCTTGCAATCTCCATTCAGCAAAACTTTTCTTACCCATTAAATTCGCTTTTTTCAAACGTAATTTGGCCATTTTTTCTAATACTTCTCGAGTATCACCATCGTCATTTTTCTCCGCACGAGTCCAAGACGACTTGAATATTTTTTCTCTTGTGGATCTGTTTTTAAGACTTGCCAACAAGGGTTGTTGTGTGGTATTCAATAATCCTATCAAATATTTACCCTCTTGACCCGCCTCAGTAGCTTTGGCCTTTGCAGCAGCAATCTCGTCTGAGCTCAAACCGGCCAAATCGCTTGCATTGTCAAATAAAACGGCTCCATTTTTACGGGCAATCAATAATTTGTTTCCAAAGAGTGTTCCCAAACTGGCCAACTCTTCGTTTATTTTTTTCATCTTTTCTTTATCTGCCGGAGATAAATTTGCACCCGCCAACTCAAACAGTTGTAAGTAATATTCGGTCAATCTCTTGTCTTCTCCCATAAGAGCATCCAAGTTTAACGCTTTGAAACGTTTGTATAATTGGCTGTTCAAATATATTTTATCATTGTGAGCCGAAAAAATAGGTGCATATTCTGCTTCAATTGCTTGCAAAGTCGGATTAGTATTTGAACCCGTTAGGTTATAAAAAACGCCTGTAGCCCTAACTAAATCCACTCCGCAAATTTCCAGTGCCAACACCGTATTTTTGAAAGTTGGTTTGGCAGGATTATTCGCTATTTTTTTTATTTCTTGATCATGATTTTTCAAGGCATATTCGAAAGCAGGCTTAAAATTTTCGTCTTTAATTAAATTAAAGGGCGGTGCTTGATACTGCAAAGCGCTTTTTTGCAAAAGTGGATTAGTCATTTTAATGGAATTGTTTTGAGCATGAAGTGCTTGACTTTGTACGGAAGCAATAAATACAAGCATTATACTTGCTTTGGTTATTTTTGAAATCATCTTTTGAGATTAATTATTTGTAGCTATAAAAGTAGTGAAAAATAAAAAGCTAATGCAACATTAAAATATTCCCTATTTATGACAACAAATTACTTTTAGCCATAAAGTAATTTTTGATTGATTTTCAAAAATAACATCTATATTTGTTTTTATCTAAAATTAAAAGAAATGAATTCTATTTCTGACAAAACTACAGATGAATCTGAGTTTTTTTAAGAATTAACTCCTTTAATTGAAGAATAACCTACTAACCTAACCAATATGAAATTGTTTTTTTATTTTACAATATTAATTGCTTTTGGAGTTCATGCACAACAACAAAAAGAGCAAGTTACTTTAGATTATTATTTGCCTCAAAATGTTACCTACAACAAAAACATCCCTACTCCTAAAAGTTTCTTTAATTTTGAACTGGGTGAAATGCATACTGATCATACCCAATTGGCAAACTATATGATGGAAGTTGCAAAAGTATCTGACAGAATTTTAATTGAAACCACCGGATATACATTTGAAAACAGACCATTACAACTGCTTACCATTTCAAGTCCAAAAAACTTAGCACGAATTAAGGAAATTAACGAGCAACATTTAGACAACCTAAATGCAGATAGAAAAAAAAGCCCTTCCGACTTACCAATAGTCGTTTATTTAGGTTATTCCATCCACGGTAATGAATCCAGCGGTTCAGGTGCCGCTATTGCGTTGGCCTATTATCTAGCTGCTAGCCAAAGCCCAGAGCTGGAAAAAATATTAGAAAATACAGTCATTTTATTAGACCCTTGTTTTAATCCGGATGGAATTCAACGTTTTTCCACTTGGGTAAACAGTAATAAAAGCACTAATTTAGTCACTGATCCCAATGATCGTGAATTCAATGAGGTTTGGCCAAAAGGAAGATTCAATCATTATTTATTTGATATGAATAGAGACTGGCTACCCGTTCAACTTCCTGAGAGTCAGGCACGCATTAAAACATTTAAAAAATGGATGCCAAATGTTCTATGCGATTTTCACGAAATGGGAACTAACGCAACCTACTTTTTTCAGCCGGGAGAGCCAAGTCGCACCAACCCATTAACACCCGAACTAAACCAAAAAATTACAATGAAAATGGCAGCTTATCATGCAAAAGCATTAGACAAAATTGGTAGTTCCTATTTTATAGAAGAAAACTATGACGACTTTTATTACGGTAAAGGCTCCTCTTATCCTGATATAAATGGATCAGTAGGAATCTTATTTGAGCAGGCAAGCTCAAGAGGCCATGCTCAGGAAAGCGCTAATGGGATTATTACTTTTCCGTTTACTATCAGAAACCAGTTCACTACCAGTTTGTCAACTTTACAAGCTACATCGGAAATGAGAACAGAGCTTCTTGAATACCAACGTAATTTTTATACTAATGCGAGATCCGAAAGTAAAAAGAGCAAAATAAAAGCCTATGTTATTGGAGACGAAAAAGATGCTACTCGTGTAAATGAATTGGCAAAAATTTTAAGCCAGCATAAAGTTGAGATGTTAGAACTAAAAGAAGACATCATTATAAATGACAAGAAATTTTATAAAAACTTAAGCTATATCATTCCTGTTGAGCAGCAAAACACAAAGCTTATTAATGCTATATTTGACAAACAAACAAAATTCAAAGACAGCTTGTTTTATGACATATCGGCTTGGAGTTTTGATTTGGCTTTCAATCTTAATTTTGAACCAGTCAATTCATTGTCTCTAGCAGGTACAAGATACGAGCCCTATATAGAGGTTGGTAAAGTAAGTAAGAAAAGTGATATTGGGTACCTAATTGAATGGACAGATCACAAATCCCCAAAATTATTATACCAATTGCTTTCAAAAGGATTACGAGTAAAAACAACCACAAAGCCCTTTGTTCATAGTGGAAAAACATTTTCTTATGGGAGTTTATTTCTAGCGGTCCAAAATCAAGAAATGAACTCAGAAGAAATTCATAAATATCTAAATGAGACTATAAAAGAATATGCTTTTAACATTACAGCTGTTGAAACAGGATTCACTGAAGGAATCAATCTAGGCAACCCCAACTTCAAGACACTTTTCTTACCAAAAGTCGCAATGATTGTTGGTAAAGGTGTTGATCCGTCAGATGCTGGAGAAATATGGCATATGTTTGACCAAAAAGCAGCTATCCCGTTAACAAAAATTGATATTGACCAACTAGGAGGTATAAATTTAAATAAGTACACTAGTTTAATTTTAGTAAATGGTAATTATTCTAGTCTATCTCAAAAAACTACTGCCAAAATAGAACAATGGGTACAAAACGGAGGAACCCTTATTGGGTATCAAGATGCTATAAAATGGCTCAATGAATCGAAATTAATAGAACTAAATTTCAAAACAAAAAAAGCAGAGGCACAAAATATCAGCTTCGAGTTGGTCGATGATTACAAAGGAGCCCAACTGATTTCAGGAGCTATATTTGAAACAAAATTAGATTTATCACATCCTATTACTTTTGGCATGACGCGAACTAAGTTGCCTCTCTTTAGAAATACTTCTATTATTATCGAACCCAATAAAAACAGTTACAACAATCCCATTCAATATACGAAAAACCCATTGCTAAGTGGATACATTTCGAAACCGAATTTAGAATTGCTAAAAGAAACAGTTCCATTTCAGTCTATAAATAAAGGGGATGGGAACATATTAATTTTCACTGATAATACTAATTTCAGAGCTTTTTGGTTAGGGACTGAAAAATTGTTTTGGAACGCCATTTTCTTTAGTAAGCTAATGTAAATTTAATACAAACTGATTAGTACAATCTAAAATCATTTAAAGGCAATGTAATAAAAAAACTTCTACTTAGAGGGTACATTAACTACATTCCCCGTTTTCAAAAAAAACTTAAAACAAAAATTAGATTTTAATAAAATCTCTTCAATTCTGTCAATATGATCACATAACGGCTGACGAAACAGATAAAATTTAGCAACAAATAACTGCTGTATAAATTATCGTTAAAATATTTATAATCAATATTTTATATTTTATTTTTGCTGATATATGTTATACCTTTAGTATTATAATCTTTAAATACAATTGTTATGAAAATGATAGTCAATGTAATCCTTCCTACAGAGTCATTTAATTCCATGGCAAGAAAAGGAACAGCAGGAATGTAATCAAGTGATTGATGATATCAAACCAGAAAGTATTTATTTTTCCGAACAAGATGGCAACCGGGGGGCAATTATGGTTGTTGAAGTTCCTGATGTTTCTTTTATTCCATCTACCTCGGAACCTTGGTTTTTAAACTTTGAAGCCAGTTGTGAATTTAGAATAGCAATTACTCCTACTGATTTAAAAAAAGCAAATCTCGTTAAACTCGCAAAAAATTGGGAGGAAGTTTAATACTCATAAAGACAAAAGTAAATTTTAAAAAAACCGCTTCATATTAGTTGAAGTGGTTTTTTTTAAAATCACAAATCATTTTTCAACACTAAAAAATCAAACAAAAAATATTATTTTTTCACATAAATGTAACTATTAAAAAAAATCTCAATCCAAAAACAAACTCAGATCCTCTCAGCATGCTTTCATTTATTACTTTAATTTAGAAAAAAACAGAGTAAAAACCCGTAATAGCTACTGAAAAAAAACATTGTACCTTTGCCTCTTTCAAACTAAGATTTAAAATTATGCGCATCGATATTGTTACCGTTTTACCTGAATTATTGCGAAGTCCCTTTGAGGCTTCGATTATGAAACGTGCCATAGACAAAGGATTGGTGGAAGTTCACTTTCATAATTTGCGGGATTACACCACCAACAGACAAAAAAGTGTGGACGATTACCCTTATGGCGGTGGCGCAGGAATGGTGATGACGGTGCAACCCATTGATGCTTGTATCACACATTTGAAAAGTGAACGAATCTACGACGAAATCATTTATATGTCCCCTGACGGAGAAACTTTGAACCAAAAAATGGCCAACACCATGTCGATGTATGAGAATATCATCATTTTGTGCGGGCATTACAAAGGTGTGGATCAACGCGTTCGCGATCATTTTATCACTAAGGAAATCTCTATTGGTGATTATGTTTTGTCCGGTGGAGAATTAGGCGCATTGGTTTTATCGGATGCATTAATCCGTTTGATTCCCGGTGTTTTGAGTGATGAAACCTCAGCATTGACGGATAGTTTTCAGGATGGATTATTGTCAGGTCCTATCTACACTCGCCCTGCAGATTATAACGGTTGGAAAGTTCCAGAGGTCTTAACCAGCGGTAATTTTGCCAAAATCGACAAATGGCGAGAAGATATGGCGTTTGAACATACAAAGAATAGAAGACCTGATTTGCTTGAGGAATAGTTTTCAGTCGCAGTGTTCAGTTTACAGCGTAGAGTTGAATAAAAATTTGTAATCTCTAATAACTAAGACTGACAACTAAAAACTTAAATAAAATCAATAATGGATTTCAAAGAATTAAGAGCATTTCAGAAGTCGTTTCAGTTGGCAATGGATATCTTTCAGTTATCGAAATCATTTCCAAAAGAAGAAAAATATTCTCTCACAGACCAAATCAGGCGTTCTTCGAGAAGTGTTTCTGCTAACATTGCAGAAGGATACAGAAAAAGACGCTATACTAATCATTTCATCAGTAAATTAACCGATAGTGATGCTAAAAATTCAGAAACAAATGTCTGGTTGGAATTCTCTTTAGAATGTGAATATATAAATATTGAAACCTATAATAAGCAGGATTCAAGTTATAAATGCAACTTTTTGATTAAACATATAATTAGGTGTTTCAAAATTAAATCTTTTTCTTGGTCTATTGTTTAATTTCTCTTGTATTTCTATAATTTTCTC
>NZ_JBHZPZ010000025.1:0-38876 GCF_042787345.1 Flavobacterium xylosi
GTCAGGAGCAAATAAAGAACATTTATTCCATTCGAGAGAGAGGACTTTAAAGTCCTTTCTTTTGAAAAAATATCTTTATCTTTTCCCTAAAGTTGCATTAATTAGTTGAATCTAGTTTTCTTAAAACACCGCTGAACTTGGATTGCTTCCATCCCAACCTTGAAAACCTAACCTTTCCAAAATGATGTTGGATAACATAAATCATCATCCCGATGGATGCAATACAGATCAGACCATATATTTTTTTGTTGGCGGTCAAAATAGCATTGAGCTGTATGCTTTTGTAATTGGATAAAGCAACTTGCGATGACATCAAATTACCGTCCAGATAAACGGCAAGATTATTCACACTCTCCCACTGAAACTGATACTGCAGCCAGGAGAAAAAGGAGGAAAATACAGCAGTGGCCACAAAACTCCGGAACACCAGAACAAGTCCAATCGCCTGAAGCATTGGTTCCATTTCAAGTTTGTCGAGGATATAAAACCAAACCGCGATGTATATTGCACTTAATCCGTAACCTTTAAGAAACATGGGTAGAAGCCAACTTTCATAATTAAGTTCAGTAACCATCATGAAATACATTATCACTGAATTTAGAAAAAAAGCCGCAAAACCGGAGAAGATGAACATCTTTATCTGCCATTCATTTTTAAACCAAAAATAGGCAACCACTCCTGCTAGAATCACACCCGAAATCATCATGAGGTTCAACGATGAATTGGTCACCATATCATATCCCAAAATTCCGACCGTAAAGGTATTCTGCAAAGAACTTGATCCCAGAAAAACCCCCATAAAAAGCAACATAATTAAACCGCTCTGTACATTACTTTTAGTAAAAATACCGAAGGAAATGTAACTCCTCTTCAACTGCAACTGTCGCAAAGTAAGTAGCACAAAACTAATCAAAGAACCCCAAAAGGAAATGCGGATGTTTCGGGCATCAAACCAATTCAGCGTCTTGCCAAAAGATAGAAAATAAGACATAAAAAGAAAAGTGCCGGCAAAGAGAACGATACTCCCCCAGTCAATCTGGGAAAAGGGCATTTTGCGCGCAAAACGTTGATTGTGCTGGAATAGCACTGAAATCATGATCATCAACAAACAGAGCCCCGCCGTAAGCAGATGCGGATATTGCCATGTCGTTTGGTAGGCAAGTTTTGCGAGATAATATCCCGTAACATTTCCGGTAACAATTGAAAAAGGATAAAAGATCGAATAAAATTTTCCTCTTTTCCCGTCAGGAGTTAAAATAAACATCAGCGGCAGGATGAATTCCATCAACATCAACATCTTGAAAAAACCCATCAGGAATGAACTGGCGATAATGAGTTCCGGGGAATTAGTGGTACCAATAACAAAAGAAAGCAGTGCGGTTATAGCAAGCGAAAATACCATAATCTCTTTGGAGCGGAATCTCAACTTCGCCCTTAAAACTAGGGGTATTGAGGTTCCCATTCCGATAAATGTAGCAAAATTGGCCATAATTAGGTATTCTTGCATGATTCCTAAATCGCCTACCATCATACCGATGTTCCCAACGTTTACAGGATTGAGGGACAAAATCAAAAAGGTAAACACCACAATGAGTAAAAGCTGCACCGGCTTGGGCACCCAGCTTTTGTAAAGCCCTTGATTGTAATCAGCCATTATTTCGGTTTATTTAAAGTCACATTTACATTCATTCCGGCACGGAGCTGATTCAAATCTTCCGCTTTGTTTTCTGAGGTGAATTCAATGCGTACAGGAATTCTCTGCTGCACCTTCACAAAGTTTCCTGTGGAATTATCTACGGGAACATTCGAATATTTTGATCCTGTTGCGGCAGAGATAGCAGTCACCTCACCTATTAATTTTTGCCCGCCTAAAGCGTCCACGGTCATATTCAACTTTTCACCAATTTTCACACGATGCATCTGGCTTTCCAGAAAATTAGCGGTAATCCACTTTTGACCGTTCAGCACAATAGTTCCTAATTGCTGACCGGCTTGCAGTAATTGTCCTTCGTTAATCAGCCTTCTGCCCATGATCCCGTCATAGGGAGCGGTAATCACCGTGTAGGAAACATTAATTTTAGCCATATCCAGCATGGCTGCGGTTCTCTTAATTTCGGCATCGTTTACCCCAAGTCGGCTTCTGGTCTCGCCGGTAGCTAGACTCGCAGTGTTTTTTTGGCTTATCAGCGTTTCATACGCTGCTTTGGTCGCATCATACTCCGTTTTTACCTGGTCGTATTGTTGTCTGGTCACGGCTTCAGAAGCCAAAAGATTTTTGTAACGGTTCATATTCTGTTCAGCATTCCATAGTCTTGCTTTTGCACCCGCTATATTAGCATTGGCCACATTTACGTTATTCGAAACCGTATTGACAGCCGAAGAGGTAACATTTCTGGAGGCCAGCGCATTTTGATACGCCGCTTCTGCTTGTGCCAACTGGGTTAGGAGTTCGCTTTCATCCAGAATAACCAGCGTGTCACCTTTTTTTACCGCCTCATGCTCTTTGTATTTAATCGCTTTGATATACCCCGGAACTCTTGTGTTCACTGGATTAATAAATTCTTCTACCTGCGCAGAATTGGTAAAATTATCGTCGTTCAAATGAAAGTAATGGGTGACGAGCCAATAAAATCCGACAACCGCAATCGCAAAAACGACTAAGTTGATGACCGTTGTTTTAACGGTACCGGGGTGTTTTTTGTGTTTTTTGGGAGCCACCGTCTCTTTTACTTCATCCTTTTTTCCTAAAACTTTTGCTTCGATTTCAGGTTGAATTGCATTTGTTTTATCTAGAGTTTGTTCTGACATATCTGTATGTTTAGTTTTTATAAAGTTCCTGTTGTTTTAATTAAATTGTAATACTGATATCTTACGTTAATCTCGCTGTTTGAAGATAGTAACTCAGCTTCAAGTTTGGCGTTCGTCGCATCGGTCATGTCCGCCAGCAAAGCGAGTTGGTTTAGATATTTAGCTTCGACGATTTTATAGTTTTCGTTGGCAAGCGCTTCACTTTCCTTATAAAGTTGAGCTTGTTTCATCGCTTCCTGCCATTTCAGGTAAGCGGCGTTAGTCTGCACGTCAAGTTGCTGTAGCTGCAAATCCAGCACGATGTTGGCCTGATTGAGCTGAAACTTACCTAAGCGCAATTTCTCTTTGGTTTTATAGAGATTATCAATGCTATAACTTATAGAAAGTCCGGTCTGCCACGAATTGGTGTAAAAATCCTGAGCTGGCATTGTAACCGTAACCGGCCTTGCCATATTGTATCCTCCGAATGCCGCAATGGTGGGCATTCTGTCCGTTTTAATGATTTCAATGTTTTTACCGGCCATCTTGATTCCGGTTTGGGCAGATTTCAAAACGGGGTGATTTTGATGAGCCAGTTCAAGATAATACTTCAGATTCTCCGCTTCCGGGATATCGCTGAAAGAATCGATTGGTTCAATAAGGATATCCGTTGAGATTCCGATGGCGGTTGTTAACTGATAGTTTATGCTTGCACGGTTGTTATCCAGAACCAGGATTCCCTGTTGAAGATTCTTCAATAAAAGTTCCCCACGGATGATTTCATTTCTGGTCACCATACCTTGTTTGTAAAATTTCTTTACGTTTTCAAGACGTTCTGTAGCCAGTTTCTGATTGTTAAGGAATACATTTTTTTGGCTGATGATTTTGTAGATATCCAGATAATTCGAAATGACCAGGAACTTTATATTTTGTTGATCCTTTTCAAAATCCAGTTCAGCCAACTGTTCTCTCAGCTCCGCTATTTCTATGGATTTTTTTACAATCCCACCTTTAAAGATCAGTTCAGATGCCTGAACGCCATAGGTATTTCCGAAATGAGGCATACTCAAAGTCGCCACTTTCGAGAAGTCCTTATCAAGAATTAAAGCATCACCAAGATAAAATGCATTGGCCGAAGCATTGATTGTGGGCAGTTTCTGCAGTTCCGCAATTCTTGTCTGCTGCTTTGCAATCTCTATGTTTTCCTTTGAAAGTTTCAGCTGCGTGTGATTTTCTAAAGCCTTTTGTACCACTTCATCGAGTGACATTTTACGTTCCGAAGTCTGGGCGTTGGCAGTGAAAAAAAACAGACCCAGCAATAAAAGAGTCATTCTGATTTTCAGTTTCATATTTTCCGTTGTTTTGAGTAGGCAAAGGTAGAAGCATCCTCTGCCATGAGAAATGACGGAAACAATTAATAAAATGTTTAAAAGTAAGATTTAGTTTTTGAAACGCTTGCGGTAAGCGTTCGGGCTTTCGCCGGAATGCTTCTTAAAAAAATGACCAAAGGAATATTGGTCGCTGAACTTAAGATCCATAGAAATCTCGTATATCGATTTGTCAGAGGAAGCAAGCTGCGCTTTAGCTTCCTTCATGACAAAAGCAGCAATAAGCTGTCCTGCCGTGTTACCTGTTACTTCTTTCAATACAGCTGAAAGATGTCTGGAAGTAATAAACTCTTGTTCGGCATAAAAGGTAACCTCCTTTTCTTCCAGAAAATGTTCACCTACGTTTTTAAGGAAATGAAGGGCCAGTTCCTGTTTCCTGGAATTTTTTTGCTTTGAAAAATCTGAATTTTTGGAAACGGTATCTCCGAACTGATATACTAAAGAGGAAAACAGATGTCGGATGATTTCGTCATGATGGGTAGTAAAGTCTTCGCTCTCCAAAATGTTTTTCAGAAGATCTACATTTTTCCAAATTTTTTCAAACTCCGATGTTGGTAGCTGAAAATGGCGGACCAGCTCATTCCGGAAGTAAACATAGGCATTAAGACGGTTGATTTTCAGTGGAAGCTTTTCAGTGTATTCGCGGTGAAAAGCCACCAGAAATATTTCAAGATCATCACTAATTTCCAGAATTTCATATACTTCACGTGAATCAACTAGGGCCACATAATTTTCTTCAAGCTCAATTCTTTCTAGGTTTTCGGTAAAAATTAGTTTCCCTTTCTTCAGAATTAAAAATGCCGGATTCTTTGGATGATACGGGTGATTGATTTCGATAAAATCAAAAATATTGTGAGCATCAAAAATCTGGATGGGTTTTTCCAAAGTTACATTTTAAGCAAAGTTAACTAAAGAAACATCTACATACCCACGAGAGTGATTAAAAGAGTTCGAAATTATACTATTTTCCAAATATTTATAATGAAAGTACATTTCATTTCTTTTGATGACTTTACAGCATAATACTGCATTAGATAAGTTAATTTGAAATTGCTTTTTTTACCATTGAGAGAATGGGCTAACTCTTCTTGGGGATTTTTAATAGATACTGAAGAAATATATCACGATAAGCAATTATGTAGTTGGATTATTTATCAAATTAAACAGACATTTAAAGCATAATAATAAAAAAACAGATTTTTTTTATCGCTATTTTAGGACAGGACAGCACCAAAAAAGAAAACCCCATAAACGAAATGTTTACGGGGGTTTTCATAAATACTTGTTGGTCTACAAGGACTCGAACCTTGAACGACTGCACCAAAAACAGTTGTGTTACCATTACACCATAGACCAATTCCATTGCTGTTAAGCGAGTGCAAATTTAATACAAATTTTAAGCTACACAAATTTTTTAAGGCGTTTTTTTCAAAAAACTTTCATTCTCTTCGACTCCAATCGAATATTATTTTCAAAACAACTAAAAACCAATTGATTACCAAAATTCATTTTTTTTTTGAAAATTTTGTTAATGCTCGCATCATTCGACAAAAAAACATTTTCTTTGTATCTCAAAAAATTTAACTAAATTTTAGTCTGAAATATGGTAACATTCAATTTCAATAAATGGAATACGATTATAGGTTGGCTTACATTTTCAATAGCATTAGTAACATATACGCTTACGGTTGAACCCACAATGAGTTTTTGGGATTGTGGTGAATATATTGCAACCGCCGCCAAACTAGAGGTAGGACATCCACCCGGAGCTCCTTTATTCCAGATGATTGGAGCCTTTTTTGCCATGTTTGCCACCGATGATAAACACATTGCATTAATGGTCAACATGATGTCCGTTTTTTCAAGCGCCTTTACAATCTTATTCATGTATTGGTCTTCTACAATGCTATTGAAAAAGCTGATTACTAGATTTTCTGACATAAACAAAGACAATGCAATAGTTATTCTTGGAAGTTCATTTGTTGGAGCTTTAGCCTATACCTTCTCTGATAGTTTTTGGTTCAATGCCGTAGAAGCGGAAGTTTATGCCATGGCTTCTTTATTCATTTCCTTACTTTTTTGGTTGGGATTACGCTGGGAACAAGACATGGATACACCAAGAGGAAATAAATGGTTACTGATCATTTCTTTGGTTGTTGGACTTTCGTTTGGTGTTCACTTTATGGCTTTATTGACTATACCCGCTATAGGTTTTCTTTATTTTTTTAAACATTATAAAGTTGTTACAGTCAAAAATTTTATAATTGCCAATGTTGTTGTTATTGCAATCTTATTATTTATTTTCAAGCTATTGCTACCATTGACCATGGCTTTCTTTGCAAAGACAGAAGTTTTTATGGTGAACAACTTAGGAATGCCATTTAATTCAGGATCTATTTTTGTCGCACTACTTTTTATAGCTTTCTTTTACTTTGGTTTGAGATATACCAAACAAAAAGGGTTGATATTTTACAACACCATTATTCTTTGCATTTTGTTTATTTTAATTGGGTTCTCCACTTGGATGATGTTACCAATCAGAGCAAACGCCAATACTGTAATTAACGAAAACAAACCATCAGATGCTGCGGAAATTCTGGCATACTACAATAGGGAACAATATGGCGTTAATCCTTTGTTTTACGGGCCTCAGTACACGGAAACCTTTACTGGCTTAGACAAAGAAAATCCTTACTTAGACAAAGCTCCTAACTACGAGAGAGATTTAAAAACAGGCAAATATATTATTACAAATAATTTTAAAAATGCCGAACAAAATAGTGATGACCACCAAAAAACTATTTTGCCTAGGATGTGGAGTAGCGAACATGTAGCAAATTACATGAATTTCACCAATCCCCCTGCATTTAAGATCAATCCAGATTATCCTTATGAGGAAGATTTAACAAAATACGGCATTGATCCAAGCAAATTAACCGAAGAGGAATACAACAAAGCCATCGCGCAGTTGAAAAACGAGGTTGAAAAAACGATAAATGAGTTCAGACAAGCCTACGCTCAAAAACAAATTGACAATGATGGTTATGTTTCTTTCTTGAAAAGTTACGGAGATTATTTGATTATTGAAAAACCTACAACTGTTGACAATTTAAGTTTCATGTTCGAATATCAATTTGGGTACATGTACTGGAGGTATTTAATGTGGAATTTTGTTGGACGTCAAAGCGATGTACAAGGAAAATACGATAATTTAGACGGAAATTGGCTTAGTGGAATTAAATTTATTGATGACTTACATGTAGGTTCTCAAGACAATTTACCTTCGGATGTATTAAATAACAAAGGTCGAAACGTATATTTCTTTTTACCATTTATACTTGGACTGATTGGTTTGATGTATCATGTCAATAAAGATTTAAAGAGCTTTTATGTGTTACTCGCGCTGTTTTTATTTACAGGAATTGCATTAAAAATTTATCTAAACGAAAGACCTTTCGAACCTCGCGAGAGAGATTATGCTTTAGTCGGCTCTTTCTATGTATTTGCCATTTGGATAGGATTTGGTGTTTATGCACTCTATGAAAGTGCCCAAAAATATTTGGCTCCAAAAATTGCCGGTCCATTACTTATTGCTGCCAGTTTATTAGCAGCTCCAGTCTTGATGGCTTCTCAAAACTGGGATGACCACGACCGTTCTGGCAAATACACCGCGGTAGCTATGGCAAAAGCCTATTTAACCTCTTGCGATAAGGATGCTATATTATTCACTATTGGTGACAATGACACCTTCCCGTTATGGTATGCCCAAGAAATTGAAAAAGTGAGAACTGACGTTAAAATCGTAAACACGAGTCTTTTTATGACCGATTGGTATATTGATCAAATGAAAACGAAAACGTATGAATCTGATCCTTTACCTATTTCATTTACACACGATCAATATGTGGGAGACAAACTGGATTATGTAGCTCATATTCCAAAAGTGGAAAGCCGATGGGAAATAAAAGATTTTATCGATTTTATTAAAAATCCAAAATCTACTGTGGAAATGCAGAATGGGCAGACGATACATTTTTATCCAACAAATAAAATCAGAATTCAGGTTGACAAAAATATGATTATCAAGAACAAAGTTGTTTCAGCCAAATACAATGATTCTATAGTTCCTTACATAGATTTAGACATAAAAGGGAATGCACTGTATAAAAACAGGCTAATGATGCTTGATATCGTTGCTAACAACAATTGGAAAAGACCTATCTATTTCAGCGGTGGAGCATTTGATAACGAAGATTATATCTGGATGAAAGAGTATCTACAGTTAGACGGAATGGTTTATAAATTAGTTCCTATTAGAACAAAACTGAATAAAGACGACGGACAAATGGACATGGGTCAAATTGATTCGGATAAAATGTATGCCAATGTTATGAAATGGGACTGGGGAAATAGCGACAGTTCAACCATTTATCATGACCCTGAAACCAGAAGAAACAGCATTACTTACAGAATGAATCTTGCCCGCTTGATGGATCAGTTAATTGCCGAAGGGAAAAAAGACAAAGCTAAAAACATCATCGACTTGGCCATGACCAAAATGCCATTGGATAAATTTGGATATTATTCACTGGTGGAGCCATTTGCTAAAGGGTATTACGCCATTGGCGAAAAAGCAAAAGCGCAGCAACTTCTAGAAAAATTAATATCGAAATACAAAGAGAATCTTAATTACTACGGCAATTTGAGCGCATCTGACCAAACAAGTATTGGAATTGATATCATTACAGATATCGAACGCTACAGAGGTTTGCTGCAAGTAATGAAAGAAAGCAGAGATACCCCATTTTATAATCAGAACATAACCGCTTTTAATACCTATATTAAAATGTTTGAACGTTTTGGTCGTGAGAAAGAATAACATTAATTAGAAAATCAGATAATTAGAAAATGTAGCGATATTGAAAAATGTCGCTATTTTTTTTTAACTTTAAAATAAAAAAAATGAACTTTCTTTGGGTAAAAACGAATTGGATTATAAAGAAACTGTTTTCAAACTATGTTTGGGATATCCCCAATAATGAAAGCAAAATATTCCTCACGTTTGACGATGGCCCCATACCTGAAATTACCGAATGGGTTTTAGAAGAATTAAAGAAACACAATGCTAAAGCAACGTTTTTCTGCATTGGGAATAATATAGAAAAACATCCTGAAATATTCAAAAAAGTAATTGGTGAGGGACACGCTATTGGAAATCACACTTTCAATCATTTGAATGGCTGGAAAACAACAACTGAAACTTATTTAGCAAATTTTGAACGATGTAAGGAAACTATTCAGCAATTTGCAATCAGCAATGTTAATTCTAAAATCTTTCGTCCGCCTTATGGCAAGATAAAAAGAGCACAAGCGAAAGCAATACGCCAATCAGGATATAAAATAATAATGTGGGATGTTCTGAGCGTAGATTTTGATTCTAATTTATCAAGAGAAAAATGTTTACAAAATGTTCTTTCTAATATAGAGTCGGGAAGCATCATTGTTTTTCATGACAGTATAAAAGCGTTCAAAAACCTTGAATATGTACTACCCAAAATCTTAGCATATTTAAAAGAAAACAATTTTGTCTGTGAAGTTATAATTTAGCAGTAACAAAGAACTACAACTGCTCTTGAACAAGATTAATGATCGTATTAGCATCTAACTCCCCGGATTGTCTCCAGATCATTAAACCCTCTTTGTAAATCATTAAAGTAGGAAGCCCTTTTATTCGTAAAGCTTCAGCTAATTCCTGATTTTTATCCACATCAATTTTTATGACTTTTGCTTTATCGCCAAGTGCGGCCGCTACATCTCTGATCACAGGATGCATCGAAACTGACGATTCATTCCAATCCGTATAAAAGTCAATCAGCACAGGTATTTGTGTGTTTATAAGTTCTCCAAATTTTGACATAAAACCAAAAATTTAATTTTCTAAATTTACTAAAAAGAGATAATTATTATACAAATGTAACATTTTTAACGAATTAAGCCATAGCCTTACCCTTTTTTAGTTCAATGACCGTAATTTCAGGCATGATTCCTACTCTTCCAGGATAAGCATGAAAGCCAAAACCCCTATTTACATAAACATATCGTCCTAAATTTTCATACAAACCAGCCCATTGCGTATAAACATATTGCGCTAAACTCCATTTGAAATAACCCGGAATTTCTATTCCAAATTGCATTCCGTGTGTATGTCCGGATAAGGTAAGATGAAAGTTTTTATCGTGATTTTTGATTTCATAATCCCAATGACTCGGGTCGTGACTCATTAAAATTTTAAAATCCTCTTTATTTAATTGTTCAGAAGCTTTATTAATGTCACCGGCTTTTTTGAAATTTTGACCCCAATTCTCTACTCCAACTAATGCAATTTTATCGGTTCCTTTTTCAATAAAAGTATGTTCATTCAACATTAATTTAAAACCAATTTCTCCGTATAGATTTTTTATATCCTGAAAATTTTTCTCTTTTGCTGCCTCTGTAGGCCAAGTCACATATTCCCCATAATCATGATTCCCTAAAACTGAATATTTACCATACTCATGTTTTTTGATTCGGTTAAAAGTTTCTATCCAGGGATGCATTTCTTTCGCATCTGTGTTGACAATATCACCTGTAAACAAAATCATATCCGAATTTTGTTCGTTGACTAAATCTATCGCATAATTTATCTTTTCGGGATTATCAAAACTTCCACTGTGAACATCCGATATTTGAGTAATGGTAAAACCATCAAAAGCATCCGGCAGATCAGGAAAGAATATCTGCTGTTTGATAACCTTATAATTATATCTGCCTACGGTCACTCCATATATCAAAGATAAAAAAGGAACTGCCGCCAGTCCTAATCCAACCTGACTAACAAATTTTCTTCTTGAAGCAAAAAAAGTGGCGTTATCATTACTCTCGATAAAATAGTTCACTGAACCAGCTCCAATTCTAAAAATATCTTCACCAAGTAATACAAGAGCCAAAATCATTTTAGGAATATAAACCAAAAGAACCAAACCCATGGTATACATGGTTTGCTTAGTTTGTCCAACGGAGCGGTCAAACTGTAGGAAAGAATAAATGATGAACACTAAAAGCAATAAACTAATAATCTGATAAGAGACCAAAACCCACTTCACCTTTATTAAGGTTCGCAAGGCTTGGAATGCATAAAGCTCAATAATAAAAAGGACAATACATAATAGTAGTATTCGAAGAATCATTTCTATAAAATTTTAGACAAAATAACAAAACAATTAATTAAAACAGATTGGTATTAGTTAAAATTTAACTGTTGGCTAAATCTTAAAAAAGCAACAACAGCTCATAAATATGAAGCTCAAATAAAAACCGCATTATTTAGTTTAAAAATAATGCGGTTTTTAATAAACTGTAAACTGATTTTTTTATTTCATTGACATATTATATGAACGAAATGTAAATGTTTTATTTGTACCATTTAAACGCTGTGCATACAATTCAACATATTCTCCAGTAGCAAGAGTTATGGTTCCTGAAACAGAAAAACTTTGCACATTTGTTGTATTAGAATCTATAAAAGTTTCTGAAGAAGTTACGAACGTATAAGGTGTTCCTCCAGCAGCAAATTTCACAAAATAAAACAAAAGATCAGCACTACCACTTCCTCCTTCGAAGGAAACTGAAGCCGTCGCCGTAAAAGTTCTTGATTTTTTACCTAAATATACTAAACGATTACTGGTCGCACCATTCATTCTAAACAAATTCGTAGCGATTGTAGTTCCCGGAACTTTATAGGCTCCATTCGTATCTGTAAGTTGTATTGTTGGTGATGTTAATGCTCTATTCAAATATAAATTACCCGCTGAAAATGAGTCTCCTTCATTTGGAATTCCTGCACAACGTACACTCCAATTATTATTGAAATTATATCCAGAATACCCGCCAACTGTATATGGTTTTACGTATCCAGCTGTAGTATTTCCGGTAAAAACTACCATTTCAAGAAGAGCATCACCGGTTATTGTAGGGTTCGAAGAAACGTCTAATCCTATACTAGTTCCATTTACTTCTGTAAAACCTCCTCCTTTTTGAATTAGTCCAAAAGTACCCTGTAATGTTTCATAGGTCCCACCGTTATTTCCCCACCAGCCAACATTAGTAATTAATAATTTACTAACATCCTTATAAACAATCCCTGTAGTATTTCCTGCAAATTGAACAATACTAACAAAAACCAAAGAAAATCCATCAATCACACCAACATTAGAAGAACTAGAAACAATCGCATCTCTAAAAACTAAATTTTGAGTACCGCCTCCAGCAATATTGAATACTTTCCCAGCTGTGGCCGTTAAAGTGACCACTCTGATTGACCCTCCTGTTGTACCAACAAAAAGATCACCCGAAGCTTTAACCAACTTATCTTCACCGGAATCCTGACCACTAATGTATGCATTGTTTAATTCAATTGGTAAATCAAGATTAATTATTCCGTTAATTTCATACAAAGTACCGGTATCCAAAAGATATTTACTTTCGCCTCCAGCCGTTTTTTCTGCAGCCAAAACAGTTGCCAAAACATCAGTAGATTTTATCCTTTTAAATTTTATTCTGCCATAATTAGCATCAGTATTGATTTTATCCCAAGAAGAAATACCGGTATCAAAATGAAAAAGAGATTTCAAATTTGTATCGTACACCATCAATCCATCCGCCGGAGAGACAATTGCAATTCTTTGCGCCGTCGTCATCCTTGGCGTTAACATCCCTTGCGTTGAAGATGTTAAGTCTAGAATCGAACTCGCATTTGGAGTAGTTGTTCCGATACCCACCTGGGCAAACATATTTGTCGTTATTATCATGAAAAATAACAGGCAGGCTTGTAATACCTTTTTAGAAGAGTAGTTTTTTTCCATATCAAACGAAATAAAAGATTAAATAAAAGAACCGAAATCGGCATTGAAAATTATTATGTAAAAATAAGCAACATCCCGTTTAAATACTTATTTTATCGATTAACTACATACTATTTTACATTGCATAAATAATTTCTGATAAATTACATATATATTTAAATTTTTAAATTTATTTATTATAAATTTTCCTATAAAAAAGATCATAAATAATTTTCCAAACCTGCTCATTTGCAATACTTGGATTCAAAAAAGGACATTATGAAGAGAGTGAATAAGAAATATTTCAAACTGTCTGTTCTTTATCTGACAAGTTTTGTACTTTTGAAAACTTTACAAAATCACAATCATGTCAAAACAAAAACGCTTGTTTCTTCTAGATGCTTATGCTTTAATCTTCCGCGGTTATTATGCTTTTATAAAAAACCCTCGAATCAACTCAAAAGGAATGGATACATCCGCCATTATGGGTTTCATGAATTCATTGATGGATGTAATAAAGAGAGAGAAACCAGATCATTTGGCTGTAGCTTTTGATAATGGCGGCAGTCAATTGAGAAATGAAATATTCCCTGAATACAAAGCGCATCGTGACGCAACGCCAGAGGCTATAAAAATTGCTATTCCGTATATTCAAGATTTACTAAAAGCCATGCATATTCCCATCATAGAAGTCAAGGGTTATGAAGCAGATGATTTAATTGGAACCATTGCCAAACAAGCTGAGAAACAAAACTATAAAGTCTTTATGGTAACCCCTGATAAAGATTTTGCGCAATTGGTTTCTGAAAACATATTTATGTATAAACCCGCTCGAATGGGTAATGGCATTGAAATTTGGGGAATTCCGGAAGTTTTGGCGAAATTTGAAATTGAAAGACCGGATCAGGTAATTGATTTTCTTGGAATGATGGGCGATGCAGCCGATAATATTCCCGGATTACCTGGCGTAGGTGAAGTTACCGCTAAGAAATTATTAAAGGAATTTGGCACCATGGAAAACCTTTTGGCAAATACAGACAAGCTAAAAGGAAAAATGAAAGAGAATATTGAAGCCAATAAAGAGAAAGGTTTATTATCTAAAACTTTAGCAACCATTTTACTGGATTGTCCTGTAGTTTTTGATGAAACCGATTATGAATTATCAACTCCTGATGTAGAAAAGACAGATGCACTTTTCAACGAACTGGAATTCCGAAGAATGGCCGAGCAATTTGATGCCATATTTAAAAGCCCATCCCAGCCTTCCCAAAGGGAAGGAGCCGATACTGATGCGAAACTATACAAGAAGCCAATAAAAAACGAAGAACAATTCAATCTGTTTGGAAGCACAAGTCCAGAAGACACGACTGGAGAAACGCGTCATCAATATTACAATACACTAGAAAATACGGAGCATTCCTATCAGATAATTCAAGGTGACTTAGGAATTAAATTACTGCTTCAAAATTTAAAAACCCAATCTTCTGTTTGTTTTGATACAGAAACTACTGGACTTGATGCTTTACATGCAGAATTGGTTGGAATTTCATTTTCGTATGAAAAGGGAAAAGGTTTTTATGTGCCGTTTCCGGAAAACCAAGTAGAAGCACAAGCTTTAGTCGAGAAATTTATTCCGTTTTTTGAAAATGAAAGCATCGAGAAAATTGGACAGAATTTAAAATATGATTTAAAAATTCTTTCTAATTACAACGTTACCGTAAAAGGAAAATTATTCGATACGATGATTGCGCATTATCTAATCAATCCCGATATGCGTCATAACATGGATATATTATCGGAAACGTACTTAAAATATTCTCCAAAATCTATTGAAGCTTTAATTGGAAAAAAAGGAAAGAACCAGAAATCAATGCGAGATATTGAACTCGAAGAAATAAAAGAATATGCCGTTGAAGATGCCGATGTCACTTTGCAGCTCAAGGAAATATTCACCCTGGAATTAGACAAAACGGGCACCAAAAAACTATTTGAAGACATTGAAATTCCATTAGTGAAAGTTTTGGCTGATATGGAAAAAGAAGGTATTCGGGTTGATGTTGATTTCCTGAAATCCCTTTCAAAAACATTGGATGATGATATTAAAATATTAGAGGCGACTATTTTTGAAATAGCCGGAGAGAAATTTAATTTGGCATCGCCAAAACAACTCGGAGATATTTTGTTTGATAAATTAAAAATTGGCGGTCTAAAACAAAAGAAAACTAAAACGGGCCAATACGCTACCGGGGAAGAAGTTTTGAGTTATTTAGCCACTGATTATCCAGTTGTAAAAGATATTCTTGACTGGCGCCAATTGATAAAATTACAAAACACTTACGTTGAAGCCCTACCGCTTCAGGTAGATAAAATTACAAATCGTATCCACACGGATTATATGCAAACTGTTGCTGCAACAGGGCGATTGAGTTCTAATAACCCAAATTTACAAAACATCCCTATTCGTACCGAAAGAGGAAAACAGATCAGGAAAGCATTTGTTGCCAGAGACGAAAATCACACGATCGTTTCTGCCGATTATTCTCAAATAGAACTGCGAATTATAGCCGCTTTAAGTGGTGAGGAAAACATGATAAAAGCGTTCCAAAATCAGGAAGACATTCACAAATCTACCGCTTCAAAAGTATTCAATGTTCCTTTGGAAGAAGTAACGCGAGAACAACGTAGTCATGCGAAAACAGTGAATTTCGGAATTATATACGGCGTTTCAGCCTTTGGATTGAGCAACCAAACCTCTTTATCCAGAAGCGAAAGTGCAGCGTTGATTGAAGCCTATTACCAAACCTATCCAAGATTGAAGTCCTATATTCAGGAACAAATAGATTTTGCAAGAGAGAATGGTTATGTTCAAACTATTCTAGGACGTCGTCGTTATTTAAAAGACATAAATTCCCAAAATGCAATTGTTCGTGGAGGTGCAGAACGAAATGCGGTAAATGCGCCGATACAAGGAAGCGCAGCCGATATCATAAAAATTGCAATGATCAATATTCATGAAAAATTAACTTCGGAAAATTGGAAAAGTAAAATGCTTTTGCAGGTTCATGATGAGCTCGTTTTTGATGTTCATAATAGCGAACTGGAAAAAATAAAACCAATGATAAAACACGAAATGGAAAATGCCTTTAAACTTGACGTCCCTTTGGATGTCGATTTAGGAGCCGGAAAAGACTGGCTGGAAGCGCATTAATATTGAGTATTGTGACTCCTAAAACAAGTTGAACTTTATAGCCAAATTGTTTTAGGATAATTCAGTATTTAAAAAAGATACACAATTCCAACTCCTAACATTTGTTTTAGTTGTGCTTTTGGTCCTTGGGTAACTTGGACACCATCCACTTCTTTTTTAGATTTTATATCGTCATCATAAACGATATGGGTACCAATATTTGCTTTTACATATTGGTTTACTACCAAATCGAGTAACAAATCGCAATCCACATCAATATTCCCAAAATTATTAATGTAATCAGAATATAAACTCAATCGATTTTCTAAATTGACATTCTTAAAAATCTCCTCTTTATAAAAACTGGTCATCAGAAAACCAAGTTCCGTTTTAGATCTTTTCCCTTGAGTAATTAGAATCCCGTTTGTATCATAAACGGCTTTAGTCACACCAAAAGCCCCTTGATTAGCCAGTCTTTGATCTAAAACTAAGGTTTTCTTAAAGGTAAAAGGCGAAATATAAAACGTTCTCTTCTTTTCCTTATTTATATTTTCAGCCCCTACTCCTAAGAAAATATAAGCGGGTGCAAATGGTTTTGATATGGCAATTTCTGTATTAGGATACGAATAACCATTTGTAAACTGAGAGTTAAAATTAAATTTTGCCGAGTGATACCAGTTTGAAATAGTGTCTTGGCGATAGCCAAATGTAGAGTTTAACTGGAGCGCATCATCCGTTTTTCTGACTTCAATTCCGTCTTGCTTATTTAGGCCATAGCGAACAATAAGTTCGTTTGACCATTTATAATTTTCTCTCGTGTATACTTTTGAAAAATCGCCTTTAAATAACCCCGATACGGAACTGGTTCCACCGGCACTCCAGTTAACAAAAGCTATTTCAGAGATGTAAAACCCTAAAGTATTTGTTTTTGTCCAATGAGATAAAGGAATAAATGATCTTGTTGGTTGTATTTTTAATGCTACTGTTAATGGTTCATATGTAGTTACTTTTACAAGCATTGCTACAGGTAGGAGTTCTGGTATTATTGTCTCTTGGGAAAAAACATTTGTAGCAATTGAAAATACAAAGAAAAGAAAAGTGTAGGGCAGTAATTTCATTATAAGGCAATAAATTTAAGAGTGCAAAATAATTATTTTAATAATTTGAAAAAAGTATTTCTAGACTTTTAACGTCAATTTTGCAGTATTGTTGCAGTTCATTAACAGTTCCTTGTTCAATAAATTCATCCGGAATACCAAGTATTTTAATTTTTGAAGCGTAATTATGCGAGGCTGCAAACTCAAGAACAGCACTACCAAATCCGCCATTAACGACACCATCCTCTATTGTAATTATACGTTCAAATTTCGAAAAAATAACATGTAACAAATTTTCATCCAATGGTTTAACAAAAGAAAAATCATAGTGCGCTACTGTTTCCAGATGTTGCATTTTGGCTATTGCCAAAGTAACATTGTTCCCAATAGTTCCATTGGATAAAACGGCTATTTCAGAACCTTTTTGGAGGCAAATGGCGTTGCCAATTTCTATTTTTTCATAGTTCCCAAAATTTTTAGACTGCCAATCAGCAACTACTCCCCGACCACGAGGATATCTAATCGAAATAGGATTATTTAACCCTAATTGTGCCGTGTATAGAATATTTTGTAGACCAATTTCATTCATCGGAGAATAAATAATCATATTTGGAATGCAGCGTAAATAAGCTAAATCAAAAACCCCGTGATGCGTCGCGCCATCTTCACCCACTAATCCTGCCCTATCCAAACAAAAAATAACGGGTAAATTTTGCAAAGCAACATCGTGTATGACTTGGTCGTATGCTCTTTGTACGAAAGTGGAATAGATATTACAAAAAACAATCATGCCTTGCGTAGCCATTCCGGCGGCTAAAGTAACGGCATGTTGCTCCGCAATTCCAACATCAAAAGCGCGTTTCGGTAGTGCTTCCATCATGAATTTAAGAGAACTTCCCGAAGGCATTGCAGGCGTGATTCCGATAATTTTTTCATTCTTTTTAGCCAAATCCAATACGCTTAAGCCAAAAACATCTTGGTATTTTGGAGGTAAATTCTCTTCTGATTTTATGTGAATTTCGCCGGTTGTAGCGTCAAATTTCCCAGGCGCATGATATTTAACCTGATTTTCTTCGGCTTGTTGCAGTCCTTTTCCTTTGGTGGTAATGATATGAAGGAATTTTGGACCTTTTACTTTTTGTAAGCGTTTGAGTTCTTTGATAACGGCGAATATATCATGACCGTCAATAGGACCCGAATAATCAAAATTCAATGATTTAATCATGTTATTCTGCCTCGGATTTTTTCCTTCTTTTACGGCAGTAAGATATTTTTTTAATGCACCAACGCTTGGATCAATGCCGATGGCATTATCATTAAGAATAACCAATAAATTAGCGTCAGTAACTCCGGCATGATTTAATCCTTCAAAAGCCATTCCTGATGCGATGGAAGCATCTCCAATCACAGCAATATGTTGCTTTTCATACTCGCCTTTCAAATTAGAAGCAATTGCCATTCCTAAAGCTGCCGAAATGGAAGTCGAAGAATGCCCCACACCAAAAGCATCGTAAATGCTTTCACTTCTTTTTGGAAAACCAGAAATACCGCCCAGTTGCCTATTAGTATGGAAATTTTCTCTTCTGCCCGTGAGTATTTTATGTCCGTAAGCCTGATGTCCTACATCCCAAATCAATAAATCATTTGGCGTGTCAAAAACAAAATGTAAAGCGATTGTTAGTTCTATAACTCCAAGACTGGCACCGAGATGGCCTTCTTTTACAGATACAATATCGATAATAAAATTACGTAATTCCTGAGCGACTTGAGGAAGTTGAGCTTCGTCAAGCTGGCGTAAATCGGAGGGATTGTTTATGTTTGAAAGTAAATTATCTGACATAAAGCAAATGTACGAATTGAATTCATATTTTTGCAGTTATGATAAATCCTTTCACCGACGAATATTTTATGAAAAAAGCTTTGCAGGAAGCCGAAATGGCTTTTGACAAAGACGAGATTCCTGTTGGTGCCATTATTGTAATTGACAATAAAGTAATTGCCAGAAGTCATAATTTAACCGAATTACTCAACGATGTTACGGCTCATGCCGAAATGCAATCCATCACTGCCGCAGCTAATTATCTTGGCGGAAAATATTTAATAGGATGCACCCTTTACGTAACACTGGAACCTTGCCAGATGTGTGCCGGAGCTTTGTACTGGAGCCAGATTTCTAAAATTGTGTATGGCGCCAGTGATGAAAATCGTGGTTTCGTGAAAATGGGTACGCAACTGCATCCTAAAACTACGGTTGTAAAAGGAGTTTTGGCTAATGAATCTTCGGAGTTGATGAAGCGATTTTTTGCTGAGAAAAGAAAATAATTCTATTTACCCAAATTCCCTAGCCCAGATAGAAGTGAAAATCCTTTTTCTAAACGTTGTCAGGGTTTTGAACCCTGACAACGTTGAAAAAGATTGTAACGCATAGCTGGATAAAGCTCCTAAAAAAAAGACATAAAAAAACCGCCAATCTTGCGAAAGGCGGTTTTGATTTTATTTAATAACATTTCCTTTTTTATCGTAGAAATGATATTCTAAATACGTGTAAGCGTCACGAGGTATGATTTTCACCCACTTTTTATGTTCAAAAAACCATTTTGAACGTAATGATGGAAAACCTTTACTGAGGTATGCAGCCACAAACGGGTGTACATTAAGTACCACTTTATTGTGGGTTTTTAAAATTGTTTCTAAATCGGAACCGATTTTATCAATGATTTGAATTGGCGCTTCAATTTCGCCTTCAATATTGTTTGGATCTTCTTCTCTAGTTTTAATATTTACTTCTGGTCTTACTCTTTGTCTTGTAATTTGGACTAATCCAAATTTGCTCGGAGGTAAGATTTTATGTTTTGCTTTATCATCGCTCATTTCTTCCCTAAGGAACTCGAACAAAACTTTACGATTTTCTGGATTAGACATATCGATAAAATCTACTACTATGATACCACCCATATCACGAAGACGTAATTGTCTAGCGATTTCGGCAGCAGCAATCATATTCACTTCCATTGCGGTGTCTTCCTGATTAGTGGCCTTATTAGAACGGTTTCCGCTGTTTACGTCAATAACGTGCAAAGCTTCAGTGTGTTCGATAATAAGATAAGCCCCTTTACTCATGGAAACTGTTTTCCCAAAAGAGGTTTTGATTTGTCTCTCTATGTTGTATTTCTCAAAAATAGGCGTATCATTTGATTGATAAAACTTAACAATTGATTGTTTTGAAGGTGCAATTTCTTGCAAATAATCCTTCGTTTGGTTGTACAACTCTTCATCATCAATTTGAATACCACTAAAGGTATCATTAAACACGTCTCTTAATATCGAAGAGGCTCTGTTGAGTTCTCCTAATACTTTTGACGGATGATGAGCAGTCGGTAATTTTTTACACATTGCAGTCCATCTGCTAAGCAGGTTCTGCAAATCTTTTTCTAATTCGGCTGTATTTTTGCCTTCGGCTACTGTGCGAACAATAACACCAAATCCTTTTGGTTTGATGGATTGTACTAATCGTTTCAAACGGTCTTTTTCTTTTTTGTCCTCTATTTTTTGTGAAATAGAAACACGGTCAGAAAAGGGAACCAAAACAATAAATCTTCCGGCAAGAGAAAGCTCAGCGCTAATTCTAGGTCCTTTGGTAGATATTGGTTCTTTGACGACTTGTACTAAAACAGATTGATTGGAACTCAAAACATCAGTAATGGTGCCATCTTTGTCTATTTCTTTTTCAAACTGAAAGTTTTTTAGGGAGAAATCTTTTAATTTACCTGCGCTTACAAGTTTTATGAATTTCAATTGGGAAGCTAAATTGGGTCCTAAATCATGATAATGTAAAAAGGCATCTTTTTCGAAGCCTACATTTACAAAAGCGGCGTTAAGTCCGGCAACTGGCTTTCGTATTTTGGCGATAAAAATATCACCTACTTGAAAGTTGCTTTTTTCTTCCTGTTTGTGTAATTCAATTAGTTTTCCATCTTTTAATAAGGCAAAATCTACGGCTTCAGAACTGGATCGGATGATTAATTCTTTATTCACGCTGTAAATTTTTTATCTATTCGCCAAGGCGAACAAATGGATTAAACAATATTTTAACAGGTATTGTACCCGGGGAGATTTTAGATTTCTGAGTTTTGATTCTTGATTTTAGATTTTTAAAATCTGCAATCTTAAATCTGTAATCGACAATCTTAAATCTCAATTTCAATGAACTTTTAAAAAGAAAAAAGTAGTTTAAAACTACTTTTTCTTTTTGTGACGGTTAGCTCTCGCTCTTTTTTTACGTTTGTGAGTCGCTACCTTATGTCTCTTTCTTTTTTTACCGCTTGGCATATCTTGAAGATTTTATGATTAATTAATTATGTTATTTTGCTTCGTTATTTATTTTTACTCCTTCAACAAAAACTTTTGCAGGTTTGAATGCAGGAATATTATGTGCAGGAATTTTTATTGTTGTATTTTTTGAGATATTTCTACCTGTTTTTTCTGCTCTAGTTTTTACAATAAAACTTCCAAAACCTCTTAAATAAACATTGTCTCCAGTTTCTAATGAATTTTTTACTTCATTCATAAAAGTCTCTACAGTTGCCTGAACATCTCCTTTTTCAAGACCAAGTTTTTCTGAAATTTTTGCTACGATATCTGCTTTCGTCATTTTCTTTCCTATTTTATTATGTTGTACTATTTTTTTGAGTTTGCAAATATAGGAATTTAAAAAACAAATATTCAAGCTAATTCATTAAATTTTAATCACATAAACTTTTACTTTTGCAGTCTAATATTTAAAGATGAATTTTTCTAACCTGTTGATAAAATGGTATTTACAAAATAAACGTGATTTGCCATGGAGAAACACCACCAATCCATACCCAATTTGGCTCTCCGAAATCATGCTGCAACAGACGCGAGTAGCGCAAGGAATGCCTTATTTTTTATCTTTCACTACTGCTTTTCCAACGGTTTTTGATCTCGCGGCGGCGAGTGAAGAACAAGTATTAAAACTTTGGCAGGGATTGGGTTATTATTCACGTGCCAGAAATTTACACAAAACTGCTCAATATATAGCTTCTGATTTAGCCGGAAAATTCCCAAACAATTATTCTGATTTGCTGAAACTAAAAGGAGTCGGAGAATATACTGCCGCCGCAATCGCCTCTTTTTCTTACAATGAAGCAGTTCCTGTTGTTGACGGAAACGTATTTCGGGTTTTGTCCCGTTATTTTGATATCGAAACGGATATTGCGCAGGCTTCCGCCAAAAAAGAATTTGCCGCTTTGGCTTTCGAATTAATGCCAAAAGACAACCCAGCAACTTTCAATCAGGCCATCATGGAGTTTGGCGCTTTGCAATGTGTCCCTAAAAGTCCGAATTGTGGCATCTGCGTTTTTAATGAAAGTTGTGCCGCATTGCAAAAAAAGAAAGTAGATCAATTACCGGTTAAGTCCAAAAAGGTAAAAGTCCGCAACCGTTACTTTAATTATTTGGTTGTTGCAGATGAAAATGACAACACCATAATTCAAAAACGAACAGATAAAGGAATATGGCATAATCTATATGAATTCCCTTTGATTGAAACGGATAAGGAAGAAGATTTTGATTTTATTGCTGAGCAAATAGAGTCCGATTATTTTCAAGGAAATTCTATTCTAAGTATATTAGAAGATAATGACAAAAGTATAATTCATAAATTATCACATCAACATTTGCACATCAAGTTTTGGAAAGTCAACCTAAACGGAAGTATTGAAAACGGGATAAATAACACCGTTTTAAGAACACTCCCCTTCCCTATTGTGATTTATAATTTTATAGAAAAGGAATAAATAGCATTGCAAAAATAATGTATCTTTGATTGAAATAGGATTTGAAATATTATGAATGGAACTTTAAATAAGGTTATGCTAATAGGGCATTTGGGTGACGAAGTCAAAATGCATTATTTTGATGGAGGTAACTGTATCGGTAGGTTTCAATTGGCCACCAATGAAGTCTACATCAACAAAACTACTAATGAAAAGATCACTTCTACAGAGTGGCATAATTTAGTGGTCCGTAATAAAGCAGCTGAACTTTGTGAAAAATACCTTTCCAAGGGTGATAAAATATATATTGAAGGACGATTAAAATCCCGTCAGTGGCAAGCTGAGGATGGATCTACTAAATATACAACCGAAATTCAAGTGACGGAGTTTACTTTTTTGTCTACAAAGAAGGATAACGACAGCAACAAACAAATTCAAAGTTCAGAATCCACAAAAAACACTAACTTTGAACCAGAAAAAAACGATTTACCTATCAATGATTTACCGTTTTGATTATTTAACTAATCTTATTTAATTTGGACCCAGAGCCCAGTTTATTCTTTTCCTACACCATTGATACTGAATTAGTATTTGGTTTTATTGGGATATTTGCCTTGCTTTTTTGTTCTGCTTTAGTTTCAGGAGCCGAAGTAGCCTTGTTTTCATTGTCACAAAAAGACATCGACGAAACAATACAAGAAAATATTTCTAAAGGAAAAATCATATCAGAACTTCTGGAAAAGCCAAAAAAACTGTTAGCCACGCTTCTTGTTGCAAACAACTTCATCAACATTGGCGTTGTAATCTTGTTTTCATTTGTTGGAAAAAATTTATTTGCCGCTGTAACTTCACCCGTTTTAAAATTTATTCTCGAAGTAATAGTCGTTACCTTTTTATTGTTGTTATTTGGCGAGGTTTTACCAAAAGTGTACGCCAGCAGAAACAATATCAAGTTTGCAAAATTGATTGCCTATCCCATTGCAGCACTTGATAAATTGCTTTCTCCTTTGAGCATACCTATGCGAGCAGCAACTATATATTTGCATAATAAACTAGGAAAACAAAAGACCAATTTCTCTGTCAACCAATTATCCCAAGCGCTTGAACTTACCGACTCAGATGAAACCTCATCGGAAGAGCAAAAAATATTAGAAGGAATTGTAAGTTTTGGGAATACAGATACCAAACAAGTGATGAGTCCCAGAATTGATATTTTCGCTTTAGAAATAGAAGAATCTTTTTCAGTTATTTGTCCAAAAATTATAGAAAAAGGATATTCAAGGATTCCTGTTTACAGAGACAATATTGACCAGATTGAGGGCGTTTTGTTTGTGAAAGATTTATTGCCTCATATAAACACCAGTGAATTTGACTGGAAGACTTTATTAAGAGAACCATTTTTTGTCCCGGAAAATAAGAAACTGGACAATTTGCTGAAAGATTTTCAAAGCATGAAAAGCCATTTGGCTATTGTTGTTGATGAATACGGAGGAACTTCCGGTTTGGTTTCTCTTGAAGATGTTATCGAAGAAATTGTAGGTGATATCAGTGATGAATTTGATGATGAAAGTCTCAATTTTTCTCAAATTGATGATAAAAATTATCTTTTTGAAGGGAAAATAAATCTCAAGGATTTCTATAGAATTATTGAAGTTGACGAAGAATTATTCGAAATAAAAAAAGGAGAAGCCGAAACATTAGCCGGATTTATTCTGGAGATTTTAGGAAATTTTCCAAAAAAAGATCAAAAAATTTCATTCGAAAATTGCCAGTTTACGGTAGAAGCGGTAGACAAAAAACGTATAAAACAAATAAAAGTAACGATTGAATAAATCCTCCCCCTTGCCCCCTCCGAATGAAGGGGAACCACTGTGGAATGTGTTTCTTAAAAAAAATTAAATAAATTTAGAATAGAAATGTTTAAAAAAATAATCACTTTTTCAACAATAGTATTAGTGTCATTCTTAAGTTTTAGTTGCAAAGATGATGTTTTGCCCAAACCATCCAGTTATTTGCGATTGGATTATCCCGAGGCAAAATATGTAGGTTTTGAAAATGAATGTCCATTTGCATTCGAGATGAATTCAGAGGCTGTTATTAAAGGAGAGAAAGATTGTGGATTTACTATTACCTACCCAAAAATGAAAGCCACGATTTATTTGACTTATAAACCCGTGAACAACAATATCGCAAAATTGTTGCGAGATGCCCAAAAACTGACCTACGAACACGTTATAAAAGCCGATGATATATTAGAACAACCGTATTTAAATCCTACCAAAAAAGTCTATGGGATGTTTTATCAGGTTGATGGAAATGCAGCAACGAATTCTCAATTTTACGCAACGGACAGCACAAAGCATTTTGTGACGGGATCGGTTTATTTCTATGCAAAACCCAATTATGATTCAATTATGCCGGCAGCCAGCTATGTTAGAAACGACATGCAGAGACTAATGGAAACCTTAAAATGGAAATAATATCTCATAAAAAAAGCTTCTCAATTGAGAAGCTTTTTTTATGAGATAATTTTGATTACGATTTCATGTTCGAAACTTTATATGTTTTTCCGTCGCCCGTAGCTTGGACTACTTTAGTTAGGCTTTCAGGATTTTGAACCGTTTTATCAAAGGTTACAGTGGCCAGTTTTTTATCAAAATCTACTGTTGCTTTTTGCACACCGTCAAGTTCTGTCAATTCTTCTTGTATGGTTTTGGCACAACCAATAGCGCAAGTCATACCTTCGACTTTGAAACTTGCAGTTTGCAAATTAGCGGCTGCAATTTCTTTTTTAACTTTAGGCGCAGTAGTTTCTGTTGTGGAGATTCCAGATTTTGCAGTTTCTGAAGTGTTTTTTTTACAGTTTACAAACAAAAGACTTGCAATTAATACCGCTGTTATTGATTTTGTGAAATTCATTTTTATGAGATTTAAATTAATTACCTAATAATCAGTTGCAAAATTAATGAAAAAAAAAGAAACGTAATTCATAAAATAATTACAATTTTGGGGCAAAATTATCTTTATGGAATCGAAGCAGTTAAAGTGGGTGTACTTAATGGTTCTTGCCTTGGTTTGGGGAAGTTCGTTTATATTAATAAAAAAAGGACTAATTGGCTTAACGGCTTTACAATTGGGATCTTTGCGAATTATTTTTGCGGCGGTTTTTCTTTTGTTGATTGGTTTTAAAAGTTTAGCAAAAATCCCAAAAGAAAAATGGAAATATATTGCCTTAACTTCTCTATTTGGCACATTTATACCAGCTTACCTATTTGCGATTGCTCAAACCGAAATTGATAGTTCCGTGAGTTCTATTTTGAATTCGCTGACCCCTTTAAATACATTGGTTTTAGGAGCTTTGGTTTTTGGATTGCAATTCAAAAGAAATCAGATCTTTGGAATTTTAATCGGTTTAGCAGGAAGTGCCTTGTTGATTTTGAACGGGGCTATTCATCATCCGGAACAAAATTACTATTATGCCATTTTGGTTTTAATAGCGTCAATATGTTATGCGGTTAATGTGAATTTAATCAAAAAATACTTGCATGATTTGAGTCCGTTGAGTATTACTACCGGTAACTTTATGGTGTTGTTTTTTCCGGCATTCATAATCTTGTTTTTCTCCGGTTTTTTCGAAGTGCTACACGATGTGAAAGTACAGGAATCGGTTTTGTTTATAATGGTTCTAGGTGTCGTAGGAACTGGAATTGCAAATATTCTGTTCTTTAAACTCATCCAAATGTCTTCACCTGTTTTTGCTACTTCAGTAACGTATTTGATTCCTGTTGTTGCTTTTTGTTGGGGATTATTAGACAATGAAATGCTTACGCCGGTTCAGTTTTTTGGAGCATTTATTATTCTGATTGGAGTTTATCTGTCGGCGAAGAAGTAGTTTTCAAATGTCTGTCTAAACAATTAGGGCTGTCTAAAAAGACAGCCCTAATTGTTTAGATAGAAATGGAAATTATTATTTATAAACCGGCTTTCCCACAGCATTACCATAATTGTCAAAATAAAATATTGGCATGTTTAGTTTTTCTAATCCAGGAACTACTTCCGATCCTTTTCCGGCAATAATAATTCGGGTATTATCCAAAAGAAAATATTTATTCGCAGCTCGCATTACATCATCAGGAGTTACGGCATTTATGGTTTTAATATAATTTTCATAAAAATCAGCGGGAAGTTCTTCCGTTTCTATGTTTAATGCATATCGTGCAATTGACTGTGGTTTTTGAACTTGCATTACAAATCGTCCAATATATCCCGCTTTGACATTGTTAAGTATATCCACTGATACTTTTTCGGTTCTGATTTTTTTAATTTCTTTTATAAATTCCACAACCGCGCTATCTGTAGCAGAACTTCGTATTGCCGATGTCGATTTTAGTTTTGTTACATATTTTCCAGAGCCAATAATTGAATTTGCACCATAAGTCCAGCCGTGTTTTTCTCTTAAATTCGTGTTTAAATAGCCACTGTAATCTCCGCCAAGTATATAAGTGGCAATGACCGCCGGAAAGAAATCTTTGTCGCTCATTTTCAAATTCAAGGTGTTTACCAATGAAATTTCCGATTGAACGGCATTCGGCACATCTACAAAATTTATTTGGGTGAACGGAACATTCTGCGGAGCAGGATACGTGAGTTTTGGCGTGCTTCTTTTTCTCCAAGAGCCAAACAGATTTTCAACAAGTGGTTTTACTTCGTTATATTTCACATCTCCTATAATCACCAAATAGGCATTTTCAGGAACAAAATAAGTTTCATAATTGGTTTTGATATCGGCAAGCGTAACGTTTTGCAGTGTTTTCTCGGTCATATATTCGCCCGAAGGATGGTTTTTCCCAAAAGCAAGTGCTTCAACCACTCGGTTGGCTATTGCAGGAACGCTTTTTTCTTCCGCCTTAAGACCTTCTAACAGTTTGGCTTTTTCTTTATCGAATTCTTCTTGTGTGAAATTCGGGTGTAATGCTCCATTTGCCAAGAGTTCCAAAATTCTTCCCGAATATTTGGAAAGAGAACTCGCATACGCCCCTTTTGAACCAAAATTTATACTAGCCCCCAAGAAATCAATTTCTTCATTGAATGCGTCTTTTGCAATTTTCACGCTCCCATTTCCTATCATGTTGTTGCCTAATTCATCTACACCTTTTTTAGCCCCTTCAAAAAAAGGTTCATTGTCTAGAGTAAGATTAAAAGTCACTCTGGGTAATTTGTGATTTTCAACAACCATTACCTTCAAACCATTATCTAAAGTAAAAGTCTGTGGTTTTTTTATATTTACGACTGGAGAAACTCCGGGTTTGGGTTGTGGACGATTTTGTGCCTGCATGATTCCTGTTATGAACAAAATGAATAATAGAATAGTTGTTTTTTTCATGATTGAGAAAGTCTTAATTTTGAGCTTCTGCTTTTGAAGGAACATAATCCAAAATTAGTCGTTGATTTGGATTTAAATATTTCTTGGCTACCTCTCTAATTTCTTCTCGTGTTATAGAATGCAACAGCTCAATCTCTGTATTTATCAAATTGACATCACCATAAAGCAAATAATAAGTCGCTAAATTTTCAGCAATTCCTTCCAGATTCCCATTCTTGTTTACAAAACGATTGTCAAATGTATTTTGCAATTTCTGGAAATCTTTCTCCGAAATCAATTCGGTTTGGATTTTCACAATTTCTTCGTCAACTTCCTTTATTAAATCTTCCGAAGTGTGGGTTCCCATTGGCAAACCATACAAAATATACATTCCGTAATCTTCCTGACTAAAACCAACGGCGTCAATTTGCAACGCCATTTTTTTATCATCGACGATTTTCTTGTATAGTTTAGAACTTTTTCCGTCACTTAAATAAGAAGAAATCAAATCCAAAACTCTGGCATCTCTCGTTTTCATCGAAGGAGTTCTGTAAGTAGCCACAACCATCGGAATCTTAATATTTGAATCTTCGTATTTCGCTTTTATAGTTTGCGTAATCGGTTCTTCGACAAAAATTTGTTTTTTTATGTCTTTCCCCCTTTGGATAGATCCAAAATATTTCTGAATCCATTCCTTTGCTTTGCCATTTTCGAAATCTCCCGCGACAACCAAAACAGCATTGTTAGGAATGTAAAACTTCTTATTAAAAGCCTGGAATTCTTCTAAAGTGGCGGCGTCTAAATGTTCCATCGAACCAATAGTCGTCCAGCGATACGGATGATTCTTGAACATATTTTCTTTTACAGCTCCAATAATATTTCCATAAGGCTGATTGTCATAACGAGATCTTTTCTCTTCTTTAATCACTCCGTTTTGAGTGTCAACGCCAACTTTATTGATTACCGGATGCATTAATCTTTCGGATTCCATCCAAAGTGCCAGTTCTAAATTATTCGATGGAAATACTTCGTAATAATAGGTACGATCATCTGAAGTGTTGGCGTTATTTACTCCGCCATTTGAGGTGACAATTTTAAACCACTCCCCTCTTTTTATATTTTCAGTTCCTTCGAATAATAAATGTTCGAAAAAATGAGCAAAACCCGTTCTGTCTGGCGTTTCATCTTTCGAGCCTACATGATACATTACAGAAGTCACAACAACCGGTGCCGATGGATCGTTATGTAATATGACATGTAAGCCATTGTCTAAATCATATTCTTCGAAAGCTATTTTTTGAGCCGAAGCTATTCCTCCAAGCATAAGTGCAGTGGTTAACATTATTATTAATTTATTCATAGGGATTAATACATTTCTATTTGCAATAGATAAAAACGAAAAATATTTTTACTTCAAAAATACCATTTTTTACTCATGATTGGCAGATGATTTCCATTTTCGGTTAATTTTAACAAATTCTGATTGAAAGAATGTTATTTAAAAGATGATAAAGTGTTGAAAAACAAAGAATAGAATGAGTAGATATTTTTTTTCAGAAGGGATTGCATGATAAATATTTAATTGTATATTTGCAACCTTAAAAATTATTAAAACAATTCAGTATGTATGCAATCGTAGAGATAGCAGGGCAACAGTTCAAAGTAAGCAAAGACTTAAAGGTTTATGTTAACCGTTTGACTAATGAAGAAGGTTCAAAAGTTTCTTTTGACAAAGTTCTTTTATTAGATGATAACGGAGCAATCACTTTAGGCGCCCCAGCTATAGAAGGTGCTTCAGTAGAAGCTAAAGTGTTACAACACTTAAAAGGAGATAAAGTTATCGTTTTCAAAAAGAAAAGAAGAAAAGGATACAAAAAGAGAAACGGTCACAGACAGTATCTTACTCAAATTGTAATTGAAGGTATTACTGGTGTAGGTGCAAAGAAAGCAGCTCCTAAAAAAGCAGCAGTTGAAGCAACTACAGAAGAAGTTGAAGCTCCTAAGAAAAAGGTAGCTAAAGCTAAAAAAGAAGACACAAAAGAATAATAACAAAATAAAACTAATACGTCATGGCTCACAAGAAAGGTGTCGGTAGTTCTAAGAATGGTAGAGAATCAGAATCAAAACGTTTAGGCGTTAAGATATTTGGTGGTCAAGCTGCTATTGCTGGGAACATCATCGTAAGACAAAGAGGTTCAAAACATAATCCAGGTGCAAATGTTTACATCAGTAAAGATCACACACTACACGCAAGAGTAGATGGAGTTGTTTTCTTCCAAAAGAAAAGAGATAACAAATCTTATGTTTCTATACTTCCATTCGAAGTTGAAGCATAATTGATTTTCTCAATTATTTAAAAACCCGTTTCGATAAAAATCGAAACGGGTTTTTTGCTTTTTACTACAATATGAATTCATAATAGTTACTTCCTACTTTCATTCTATAAACACAAAAACTTTAGCTTTTTTTACTACCGCAGTTTTTTGGTTCGTAAACGACAATATTGAGCATTACTTACTTAGTCAGAATAATCATTAATTAACTGGTAAAGAGGTTATTGTGTTTTAATTTAAAAATTTTAGCGAAAAATATTTCGTGCTTTTAATAGTAAAATACAGTATTACTAATCTTTAAATTGTACAATTATGAAAAAATTATTCCTGTTTATCGCAGTAATTTTGTTTAGTGGCAATATGATTGCTCAAGACAAACTTTATTTACTATTCGAGTTTATGAAAGTAGACAATGAACAAGAAACCGCTTATGGGGAAACGGAGAGTTTTTGGGAAAAGATTCATGACCAACGTGTTAAAAATGGGGATATTATAGGATGGGATCTCTGGTCGTTGCAGCCAGGAGGTGAAGATCAAGGCTATCAATATTTAACGGTTCAGGTTTTTAAAGATCCTGTCAAAATGTTTCAAGGCGTGGCCGATTTGATGGCAGCAGCCAAAAAAGCATATTCAGCTATGTCAGAACAAGATCTTATCAATAAATTGAACCAGTCCGCTAAAAGTAGGGATTTAGCAGCAAGGTTTTATCTCGAGCAAATTGACCTTACCAAAGGACAATTTGATATGCCTTTAGGGACAGTTGCTCAAATAAATTTAATGAAAGTCGGGATGGACAATTATGAAAAATATGAAAATGCTGAATTAAAAACCTTTAAACTAGATCATCAAAAACAGGTAGATAAAGGCAATAGGGCCAGTTGGGAATTACTAAGAGTCATGTGTCCCATTGGCAGCGCAGCTTATGCGTCACATATAACGGTGGATATGTTTAATGATTTCAATCAATATTTTGGAACGCCTAATGACACCGGAACAGTTTATACAGCTGCACAACAAAAAGCATTTCAAGAGGGCCTGGCTTCAAGAGATCTTAAATGGGCATATATTGCAACTTTGATTAAAAAGGTTCGATAATCATAAAATGTTCTCTACTATATAAAACCTGTTTCGAAAGAAACGGTTTTTTTTGTTTAGATGTTAAGATGATTGGATAGCAAATTCTTAGAATAGATAAAGTACTGATTAAACAAGAAGCGTAATTTAAGGCTGATTTACGCTATGGTTTTGTATAAAATAAACGCATTTAATAAAAAATAAAAAAAGGCAGGTAAAGAAACCAATACTGAGTCTTTCATTTTTATTCTTACTCCAGTACCAAGAAGCATCAATAACGTTAAGCCTCCAGAAGCAAGCACTAAAACAATATAATTCTGAATACCTATAAATAAACCTAAGGCGCCAGCCAATTCCAAAATAGCCGTTAATGGACCAAATTTTTCAAGACCAAAGCGTTTAAATTCATATTTCATATTTGATGACACAAAATAGGCTATTCCGTAAATGAGAAAGGAAACGGCTGAGAAGTAAATTAATATATTTAAGTAATTCATTATGTAACTATTTGGATGCTAGCAATGCTACAAAAAGAGCTAAGACTAAAAGAAATAAAGACGGAAAGTGTTTAGACCATGGGTTTTTTACTTTGAAATGAAAATACTGTGCAGATGCCATTAAAAAAGCCATTATAAGTGCTGGAATAAATACTAATTCAGGATACCAAATTCCTGTTATTAACAAGGTTGATAAGGCTATTTTTGTAGCTCCGACGACATTTCTTGTCAAATCCGATATGCCGTATTGTTTAAATTCGTTAACGATGTTATCAAATCTAAAAATCCAAACATAACCTACAGACAGCGCAATTACAAGTTGGGCGATAATGGAATAAGTATTCATGGTTATATAGTTAAGGTTATTCTTTCTTCGATTTTATGAATAGAGCTTTTCAGCAGGTATAATTTCCTGTACAAAAATAATTTACTCAAATATACCATAAACTTAGATTATAACGATTCCGTTACTGATTTATTAGTAAATAATAGACATTGTTTCTATTGTACTACTAACTGATGCACTGTCTGTAAGCTGTAACCATCAAAGTGATTTGAAACTATACTTTCAAACAGCAAATAAATCGGTGTGGTCGAGTTTATACTAATTACTGAAAGTGATTCAGTTGGGTTTGTTCCAAAACAAAAAACCCTTGCTCCCGAAACTTCGGGACTGAAAGGGTTCAAAAAATCCAATACATCTAAAAATCTAATTTCAGACTAGTATCTGTAATATTCTGGCTTGAATGGACTTTGAAATAGAACTCCAAGATAATCAAACTTGCTCAAATCTGGCTAAGAATTTACACCCCTTAATTTGACGGATTGAATGAAAATCCCACGCTAAAAAACAATCGCACTTTGTCAATATTGTTTATCCATGAAGTGTCAAAATGAATAGGTCCCAAAATCGATTGATAGGAGATAGCTGCTCCTCCTGACATCAACAAACTGGTTTCTTTATTGTCGTCCCAATTTCCCTTTGTGGAAAAAGCGTCGCCTATGTATTCGTTAAAGTTGCCAAAACCAACGGATGCCATATTGAAATGTGGAGTCAGGTAAAATTTACCCAAGGGATTTAATTGTACGCCAAGTTTTATAGACATAAATTGAGTAACACTCAGCTCGTCCTCATGCAGACCAGGGAATACAAAACGATTACTGCCGGAACTTGGAATAAAACCTCCAAGGAAATATTTTGAAGCATATCCATAATTAGAAAAAGAGCCTTCATTCCCTTTTACCTTGTCTTGAAAAATAAAATTAGCATCAAATCCTATTATACCAGTAATCTTCTTTTTAATTTGAAGTCTTTTTTCAAATGCGAATCCTACTTTAGTGAAGCTATTTGTTGACCCCGAAAAATCGGTTGAATCCGTTTCTGTAAAAGCTATGTTAATGTCATTGCGAAGTGATCGATTTATATTTGCTTTTAAAATTGTTCCATTTGTTGCAAAAAAAACTTTGTCCATCCCATTGCGTAAATAATGTGCATTTACTTCTAAATTGCCAAAATTATAGTTGTTAAGAGATAGTACATTATCATTTATATCGGGATCATTTTTAGGTTTCACCACAGTGTAACTATAGTTTAATCCAAATCCAAGATAACTGTTCAGTGAATTCAAATTTCGGTTTACTTCATTATTGAATTCGACAGCTTTGTACAGCATATTATCTACTGATTTTCCATCAACGAAGATTTCCTGTTGTAGGAATGCACCATAGAGTTCCGTTCCCCACCACCAGTCTTTCTTTTTTCCAAAATTTTTCTGAAAATCAATTCTTACTTTTGGTTGTTCTGCGATATCTGCAGTAAAAATAAGACGGGAAGATTCGGCCAGAACGTTTCTGGCATTATAATTAAGAATTAGTCCAACTCCCCTATAAGTGTCGTAATGAAGGGATGCATTAACTTGGTTTTTAGAAAATTCTAAACCGTTTATCAGCAATCCTAATTTATTTCCGTCGTGAACGAAATAACTGTAGGTAATTTGGTTAAAAAGATTTGTCCCCATGGCGCCATTAATGCCTAATGTTAAATCTTTAGCAGTATATTTTGTATGTGTTTTGACATTTGTTCGAGCAATAACAAGAGGGAGATTTTCCTTACTAATATTTTTATAAACGATAGTGTCAATGACAAATTCACTGGAAACCTTTGGCAATTCATGGGTTCGTTGTTTGAATCCTTTTAATTTTTCTGCTAATGCTACTAATGTGCCTAGATTAAGATTGGTTGCAATTCTACCATCTTTGTAGATTTCGTTGCTTTTTTCAAAATCAGATGTAGAAAATCTCAAGTTAGGTAAGTGATCTATTAAGATGTCACATAGTTTACGATTTTCCGGATCTTTGATGTTACTGGGAAACATACTCGTTTGCATTAGTACAGAAACGAAGTTATCTAATTTATCTATAGGTTCCATTCCTCCACCTACGTCACTGCCAATTATGATGTCGGCGCCCATTTTTTTTGCAATATCGGTTGGAAAATTATTCATTACGCCTCCATCAACCAAAAGAGTTTTTTCATAAGGCATGGTTTTAAAAACTGCAGGTAATGACATACTCGATCGCATCGCAAAAGCTAAATTTCCTTTGCTAAGAATTACTTCCCTGCCATATACAACATCTGTAGCCATTGCTCTAAATGGAATCGCTAGCTCATCAAAGTCTTTTACATTATAAACAGGAAAAGTCAGTTCTGTAAGAAATTCTGTTAGATATTGATCATTTAATAAAGAACTTACGTTTGTTGGTTTACCGTCCTTAATTCCTATTCCAACCAAATATCTTTCAAACTCACTTTTTTCTTCCACACTGACACTTTTCAAAGACATATTTCGTCCCAAGAGTTTGTCCCAATCGATGTTTTTGGCTATTTTTTGAATACTGTCACCGGAATATCCCATTGCATACATTCCTCCAATAACACTTCCCATACTGTTTCCTACGATAAGGTCAGGAACAATGTGCAAGGAGTCTAAAGCTTGTAAAAGCGGTATATGCGCTATCCCTTTGGCGCCACCACCACTTAATACCAAAACCACTTTAGGTTTTTTTTCTTGGGCAGAAATAATTTGAGTAAGCGATAGTGAAATTATTAAGACGAATAGATAAGCTGTTTTTCCCAAAAGTAGTAGAATTTAATATTCAAAAACGAGAGCAGTATTTTGCTTCTTGAAAAATGTAAATTGATATGCAAACATAGTATATTTTTTCACAGTTCATGCGTTTGATCAAAGCACATTTCGTAAGAATTACTTATATAGTATTGTCTTTCAGATTGAAAACCAAAAAACCCTCGCTCCCGAAACTTCGGGACGGCAAGGGTTCTAAAAATTCAATAATCTAAAAATCTAATTTCAGACTAGTATCTGTAATATTCTGGTTTGAATGGACCTTCAACGGGAACTCCAATATAATCAGCTTGATCAACACGTAAAGTTTCCAACTCAACACCTAATTTAGCTAAGTGTAACATTGCTACTTTTTCATCTAAATGTTTTGGTAACATGTACACGTCATTGTTGTATGCCGCGCTATTTTTCCACAATTCGATTTGAGCTAATGTTTGGTTTGTAAATGAGTTACTCATTACAAAACTTGGGTGACCTGTAGCACAACCAAGGTTTACCAAACGACCTTCAGCCAAGATAAGAATGTCTTTTCCAGCGATAGTATATTTATCAACTTGTGGTTTGATTTCAATTTTTGATGCACCGTGGTTTTTATTCAACCAACCCATATCAATTTCATTATCAAAATGCCCGATGTTACAAACGATAGTTTTGTCTTTCATTTTTTCGAAATGAGAACCCAAAACGATATCTTTATTTCCAGTAGTAGTAATGATGATATCAGCAGTTGCGATAACCGTGTCTAATTTTTTTACTTCAAAACCGTCCATCGCAGCTTGTAAAGCACAAATTGGGTCAATTTCAGTAACGGTAACAATAGAACCAGCACCTCTAAAAGAAGCAGCAGTTCCTTTACCCACATCACCGTAACCACAAACGATTACTCTTTTTGCAGCAAGCATAATATCAGTTGCACGACGAACTGCATCAACTGCAGATTCTTTACATCCGTATTTGTTATCAAATTTCGATTTTGTAACCGAGTCATTCACATTGATAGCAGGCATTGGCAATGTTCCAGCTTTTACTCTTTCGTACAATCTGTGGACTCCTGTTGTAGTTTCTTCAGATAATCCTTTGATACCAGCAACCAATTCCGGGTAACGGTCAATAACCATATTGGTCAAATCTCCACCGTCATCAAGAATCATGTTCAATGGTTTTCTGTCTTCACCAAAGAATAATGTTTGCTCAATACACCAGTCAAAATCCTCTTCGTTCAAACCTTTCCAAGCATAAACTTGAATTCCTGCAGCAGCAATCGCAGCAGCAGCTTGATCTTGAGTAGAGAAAATGTTACAAGAACTCCAAGTCACCTCAGCACCAAGAGCAATTAAAGTTTCAATCAAAACCGCAGTTTGGATAGTCATGTGCAAACATCCTGCAATACGAGAACCAGCAAGTGGTTGTTCGTTTTTGTATTCAGCGCGAAGTGCCATTAAACCTGGCATTTCAGCTTCTGCTAGTTCAATTTCTTTTCTTCCCCAAGCCGCTAGAGAAATGTCTTTAACTTTGAAAGCCACAAAAGGCATAGTTGTAGTACTCATTTATAGTATATTTGTAATTGTAAATTTTTTGCAAATTTACGGAATAACTTTAGAATTTTACTATTTTCTAGAAGATTTATGAATTGTTTAATTCGCTAATCTTTTGAACATTAACTAAATAATTTCTTGAAGCTGAACTTGTTTCAGTTTTAGGAGCTATTTCCCTTTATTCGCTATATCTTTTTGCACGCAAAAAAGCGTGAAAAAAGGATGCCGCTGCTACCGGGGCTAAAAAACGAAACCAGAACACGATGCCGCTTTTCAAAACCATAAAATTGTCCCGAACCGTCGGGACTACGACACAAATCCTCGTTTGGAAAGTAACGGAATCCTATGCGGAATTACTCATTCAAGTAGTCCTAAACGATGTCAATCGTCTCCGACTAGAAGGAATGAAATCCGAAATGCACCAGCGCGCCTTCCTTAGTGTTCGCAAGTTATTACAGGAAACGGGTCACACCGATTTGGATTTGTATTACGATGAATTTGGCAAACCGCATCTTCATGGAGAAAAACATATTTCGATAACTCATTCGCATAATTTTTCGGCAATTATCATCAGTGAAGAAACCGTAGGAATCGATATCGAATTGCAAAGAGACAAAATCACCCGAATCGCCGATAAATTTTGCGACACCGAATTTGAATTCTTAGATCGGGATAGTGAAGAATACATCCGAAAACTGACTGTGATTTGGGGTGCCAAAGAAGCCATTTTCAAAATCCGAAATGAAAAAGGAATTAGTTTCAAAGATCATATAAATGTTCAATCATTTGATTTAAATGTTAAACAAAATAGCGCTAGACTTCATTTTGATAATTTAGTAAAGGATTTCAATATTCATTTTGAAGAAATAGAAGATTTTACTTTAGTTTACGCTTTCGAAAATTAAAAACAACCCGCCAATTTGCGAATTAGGAAGTATGATAAATATTTACAACGACATTTTAAAAGCAAAAACTAAGAACCAAAAATTATTGGCGATCCTTCTTGATCCCGACAAATTGGTTTTGGAAAACCTTGATCTTCTAATTTCAAAAATCAACAATTCGCCGGCAACCCACATTTTCATTGGCGGAAGCGTAGTTACAACCACTATTCTTGAATACCTAATTATAAAAATCAAGCAATTCTCCCCCTTTGGGGGTCGGGGGGCTTTGCCTATCGTTCTTTTTCCTGGAAATCCATCTCAGATTTCAGACAAAGCCGATGGGATTTTGTTTCTGTCTTTAATCTCAGGAAGAAATCCAGATTATTTAATAGAACATCAGGTAAATGCAGCGCCTATTTTAAAACAGACTCAACTCGAAATTATTTCGACCGGTTACATTTTGATTGAAAGTGGCAATAAAACTGCAGTAGAAAGGGTTAGTAAAACCAAACCATTAGACCGGAATAATATTGATTATATAATTCAAACCGCGCAGGCAGGCGAAATGTTGGGAAATAAATTGATTTATCTGGAAGCGGGAAGCGGCGCAAATCAACCTGTACCTTTGGAAGTGATCAAAAAAGTAGCTCAAAATATTGAAATTCCGTTAGTTGTTGGTGGCGGAATTGTAGATTTGCAGGGAATTAAAGATTCTTATAATGCAGGAGCTGATTTGGTGGTTATAGGAACTGCTTTTGAAAATGACATGAATTTTTTTAATCAATAATTTAAGATTGACTAGATTCAACTAATTAATGCAACTTTAGGGAAAAGATAAAGATATTTTTTCAAAAGAAAGGACTTTAAAGTCCTCTCTCTCGAATGGAATAAATGTTCTTTATTTGCTCCTGA
>NZ_JBHZPZ010000026.1:0-33221 GCF_042787345.1 Flavobacterium xylosi
TGAAGTCTCTAGTGGTTTTTTCAAATCTTTCAATTCTATTACTCTTATTCTTTTGTTCCGATTTTCATCGGAACGGCTGTCAATTCAATATGTCTAGGAACGTGTTCTTCTTGTTTTTCGTCTGATCAACTCTTCTTAAAGTGTTTCTCAAAGCGGGTGCAAAAGTGCAACTTCTTTTCTTAACCGACAAGTAATTTTTGAAGTTTTTTTGAAAATTTTTTTTTCTTTTTCTTCTCTATTTCTTATCAGTTTGTCAAGGAACTTTGCTTGTTTTGCGGGGTGCAAATGTAACATCCGTTTTCTAATCTCACAAGCTTTTTGAAATCTTTTTTTGAAAATATTTTTTTCGATTTGATTCGTATTACTTGCCAGTTTATAAAAGAACGTCTGCGTCATTGCGGGTGCAAAACTACGCCGTTTATTCGCTTATTCAAGCTTTTTCAAAGCTTTTTTTTGACATTTTCTTAACTTAATCTTTAACTCGCTGGAAACATGGTTTTTGGAAGTGAACTTTTTTCCTCTCCCCGCTCCTCTCCGAAGGAGAGGGAGACATTGAGGATAAAACCCGTGGGTATATTATATATAAGTGCACCAATGTAGCATTTTAAACAAATACGCATCTCGTATATATCAGGTAACACATGAATAGTAGCCAATGAAATTCTGTCTTGACCCAAATCAAGTTGATAAAACGAGAAAGAACAAGATAAAATATAACGCCCTAGCCCCGATAGCAGTGAAAATCCTTTTCTCGAGTTTCTTTGCGAGAGAAAAGATTGAAACGAATAGCGGGAAATAGCTCCTAATACGAATATTAGTCTTCTACCTATATTATAATGACGGTCCTTTTTGTTTTTACCTACATAGTAACAAACCTTACATATATATTGTATGTGTTTTCGTAATCCTTTATATTTGCATTCTTAAAATATCAAACAATGATTAAGATTACTTTGCCCGATGGGTCAGTTAGAGAGTATGCTTCAGGGGTAACTCCCATGGATGTTGCTAAAAGCATTAGCGAAGGATTTGCTAGAAATGTGATTTCGGCTTCTTTTGATGGTACAACAATTGAAACTACCACTCAATTAACGACGGACGGGAGTCTTACATTATATACATGGAATGACGAAGGCGGTAAAAAAGCTTTCTGGCATTCGACTTCACACGTAATGGCACAGGTTCTTGAAGAGTTATATCCTGGGATAAAACTAACTCTTGGACCAGCAATATCTAATGGATTTTATTATGATGTAGATTTTGAAGATCAGAAGATAACTGATGCTGACTTTAAAAAAATTGAGGATCGTGTTCTTGAGATTTCAAGAGGAAAGCATGAGTTCAAACTACGTCCTGTATCCAAAGCAGAAGCTCTAGAATTATACAAGGACAATGTTTACAAAACCGAATTGATTACAAATCTTGAAGACGGAACAATCACGTTTTGCGATCATGATACGTTTACTGACTTATGTCGTGGTGGTCATATTCCGAATACCGGAATAATCAAAGCGATGAAAATCATGAGTGTCGCCGGAGCCTACTGGCGTGGTGACGAGAAGAACAAACAGTTAACTCGTGTTTACGGAACATCGTTTCCGAAACAAAAGGATTTGACTGAATACTTAGAATTGCTTGAAGAAGCAAAACGTCGTGATCATAGAAAACTAGGCAAAGAACTGGAGTTGTTTGCTTTTTCACAAAAAGTAGGCGCAGGTTTACCATTGTGGTTACCGAAAGGTGCTGCTTTGAGAGATCGACTAGAGCAGTTTTTGAAAAAAGCACAAAAAAAAGGTGGCTACGAGCAAGTGGTTACACCACATATTGGTCAGAAAGAATTATATGTGACTTCAGGACATTATGCAAAATATGGTGCAGATAGTTTTCAACCGATTAGCACTCCTGCAGAAGGAGAGGAATTTTTATTGAAACCGATGAACTGCCCTCATCACTGTGAAATTTACAATGTACGTCCTTGGTCTTATAAAGATTTACCGAAGCGTTATGCTGAATTTGGTACCGTTTACAGATATGAACAAAGTGGTGAATTGCATGGTTTGACTCGTGTTCGAGGATTTACTCAGGATGATGCACATATCTTTTGTACGCCAGATCAGTTGGACGAAGAATTCAAGAAAGTAATTGACTTGGTACTGTATGTATTTTCTTCATTAGGTTTCGAAAACTTTACAGCTCAGATTTCCTTAAGAGACAAAGAGAACAGAGATAAGTATATCGGTACCGATGAAAACTGGGAAAAAGCAGAGAATGCTATTATCAATGCTGCCAAAGACAAAAACTTAGATACTGTTATTGAATATGGCGAAGCAGCTTTCTATGGTCCAAAATTGGATTTCATGGTAAAAGATGCTTTGGGAAGACAATGGCAATTAGGCACAATTCAGGTGGATTACAATCTGCCAGAACGTTTTGATTTGACCTACAAAGGCTCTGATAACGAACTACATAGACCAGTAATGATACACAGAGCACCGTTTGGTTCTATGGAACGCTTTATAGCTATTTTACTAGAACATACAGCAGGAAATTTCCCACTCTGGTTGATGCCTGAACAGGCTACAATCTTGTGTTTGAGCGAGAAATATGAAATATATGCGAAAAAAGTTTTAAATCTGCTAGAAAATCACGAAATTCGCGCCCTTGTAGACAATAGAAACGAGACGATCGGGAAGAAAATTAGAGATGCAGAAATGCAGAAAACCCCGTTTATGCTGATTGTAGGTGAGGAAGAAGAGAAAAACGGAACGATTTCTATCCGTCGTCATGGACAAGAAGGAAAAGGAAATATCACCGTAACAATAGAAGAATTTGTAGCTATTGTAAACGAAGAGATCAATAAAACATTAAAAGTATTTACAGTTTAACTTAAATTATAAAGTCATAGCAATAAGAAGCAACAGAGGTTATCAACCTCGCGTAGAAAAAAAGGATGCACACAGAATAAATAATCTTATTCGTGGTGTACAAGAAGTAAGACTTGTAGGTGAAAATATCGAACCTGGAGTTTTTAAACTTTCGGAAGCTTTAAGATTAGCGGATCAATTTGAATTGGATTTAGTTGAGATCTCTCCTAATGCTGAACCTCCGGTTTGTAAAATCATGGATTACAAGAAATTTGTTTACGAGCAAAAGAAACGTGATAAAATCCTAAAAGCGAAATCTACGCAAGTAGTCGTTAAGGAAATTCGTTTTGGACCTCAAACAGATGAACATGATTATGAATTTAAGAGAAAGAATGCAGAGAAGTTCTTGAAAGAAGGAGCAAAATTAAAAGCTTTTGTATTCTTTAAAGGACGTTCAATCATTTATAAAGATCAAGGTCAAATCTTATTATTGAGATTGGCTACAGATCTAGAAGAATTTGGTAAAGTGGAAGCTATGCCAGTTCTGGAAGGTAAAAGAATGATTATGTTCATTGCTCCTAAGAAAAAGAAGTAAGCAGTTGGCAGTCGCAGTTTCCAGTTTTCAGACTGGAAACTGAGACTGAAAACTAAAAGATAAGTAAGTAAGAATAAATTAAAATACTAGGAAAAAATGCCTAAAATGAAAACCAAATCTAGCGCCAAGAAACGTTTTAAAGTTACTGGTTCTGGAAAGATTAAAAGAAAGCATGCTTTTAAAAGTCACATCTTGACTAAAAAATCTAAAAAACGTAAATTAGCATTGACACATTCAGCGCTAGTTCACAAAACAGATATGAAAAGCATCAAACAACAATTAAGAATTATATAATTAGTATTAAGATTTGAGTATTAAGACTCGAATCCTAAAAAAATTAAATTCTTTAGGTTAAAACAATTTCAAATAACCTTGGAGTATGGCCATTAAGTGCTTTTGATTCAATTCAAGCCGCCTGCTACAAAAACACATCAAAATTATGCCAAGAGCGGTAAATTCAGTTGCTAAAAGAGCAAGAAGAAAAAAAATAATGAAGCAAGCCAAAGGTTTCTTTGGTAGACGTAAAAACGTTTGGACAGTTGCTAAGAATGCGGTAGAGAAAGCAATGTGCTATGCTTACCGTGACAGAAAAGTGAACAAAAGAAATTTCCGTGCTTTATGGATTCAACGTATCAACGCTGGAGCTAGATTAGAAGGAATGTCTTATTCACAATTCATGGGTAAAGTAAAAGCTAACGGAATCGAATTGAACAGAAAAGTTCTTGCAGATTTAGCTATGAACCACCCTGAAGCTTTCAAAGCAGTACTTAATAAAGTAAAATAAACGTTTTATCAACTCAATTTAGATTACTTACTTATTAAATCTGAACTTGTTTCAGATTCTAAAATCCCAGTCGAAAGACTGGGATTTTTTTTTGACTAATTTTGGTATACTTCCTAGAAAGACGTGGGTCATTCTGTTCGTTATAATCTCGATTAGAAAAACTACTGTTGCGCCTTCTTTCACAAAATCGCGAGTTGCCACTGCCATAGCTCATGTAATCGATTAATTATCTAAAACTTTCTAAAAAGTATAAAAAATAAATTTTTACACAATATATTGAATATCAGATACATATATTTTACTTTTTAATATTTATTTTCTATCTTTATAACAGTGTAATGTTTTTCACTTAGCAATAGAAAGCCAATAAGTTCAAAATCCTCACCATTTTGATTGTCGCAAATGAGATGATAATATTGGCGTTTTAGAATTCAGTTACGCTTCAAAAAAATAATGCTCAATTCAAAACCTACAATAAATAAAAATCATTCTAGCTCTAACTTAAAAATCGTAAAAATGAAAAAACTATTCTTATTAGGATTTGTAGCAATCCTTTTCTTAGCATGTAAACAAGAAGTTCGCTATACACAAAAATCCGCAGAAATTGAAACCTATAAAAAAGTTATGGAGGATTACAAAACCCAAAACTGGAAAGATTATCCAAAACACTACGCAGATACAGCAAAGGTAATGAGTAACGTAACCAGAAAAAAAGGGCAAACGGTGGCGCAAGCCATTGAAAAAAGTAAAGAAGATGCAAAATTATTTACTTGGGTTGTAAAAGATGATGATTATGAAATGGTGGTGACTGACAAAGGTGAAACTTGGGTTAATTATTGGGGTTTATGGACAGGAACATTAAAATCAACCAAGAAAGTTTATGAAATTCCTTTTCACAATACAGTACGATTTATCGATGGTAAAATTGTTCAAGAAAATGGCTATTGGAATAATTCAGAAATTGTAACCGATATGTCATCAATGGCTAAAACTTCTGTTTCTGAACCTGCTAAAACACAAAAATAATTATTTTTTTCAAACCTGTTCGTTTTTACAGGAGCGAATTGGTTTATTTTTAAATGTAATTTTTTGAAAAAAGTAGGCATTATTAGTGGTGCTGGAATCATAGGAAGCTATATCGTTAAGGCAATTTTAGACCATGGTTTTGCGGTGAACGTATCGGTCACAGATAGTAGTATTGACGATAAATACCAACATTTAATGGTATTAAATAAAGCATAGAATCATACATCAGCGAGTAGAATGTGGAGGACAAAGGAATTTTAATTGATTTTGTTTTTAATTACAATATTGTCACTCACAGTGGAGCGCCTTTTATTTTGGATGTTCGAAATCCACAAACCGAATTATTTGATCCAACGATTAAAGGACCTGAAATTATCTTAGAAGACATTAAAAACAAATTTAGAATTGAGAAAGTAGTTTTTATTGCTTCGGTTGCAGCGTGGGACTCTAATTTTCTAATTCCAGCAGCAAGAAAAGTTTTCACAGAACCTTTTGACGAAAGTGATGGTAAATTTACAAGTCCTGAAAATCACCCCGTATGAGCATACTAAGTTTATTGCTAACACAACGGCCGAGAAATTAATTATAGATAATAGTCCTTTATCCTGCGAAATCGGTTAGGTTTCACCTGCTTTTGTCGCTGGTAAATCAATGCCTAAAAGAGAAGATTACACTTCCATTGGATTATATTTTTTGATAAAAAACAATATAGCACCAAACGCATTTGCCATACTATATGTTAAAGATGTTGTGCAAGCCATTTAAAAAACCGCCATTACCACAAGGATTGCACGGTAAGAATTATGTGTTAACTAGTGAAACTTATACTATATCGGATATGAATTTGATGCTAATTGTAGAAAAACCAAACGTAAAAGCTAAAATTATTTATAAAAATGATTTGGCAAAAAAGGATTTTAGAGTCCAATTTAAACAGGCAAAAGAAACATTAGACAATTACTGAAACTGAAACCAGAGTAGCCGAAAATTAAATAGAAAAAATAAAAAAGTGCGGCGTCAGCACGATAATCCCTGACAAAATTAAAATGAAAAACATATTATTTGGACTGGTTGTACTTGGTATGATCATCTTGCCCTCCACTTCTAATGCACAAGATAACAATCAACAAATTGCAAATGAAGTAATGAATATGGTAAAAGCACAATGGGCAGCTCAAGCTGCTGACCCAACTAATAGTGCTGAAATGGACAAAAACACTGCCGATGATTACACTGAATTTAATGGAAGTTTTGCCACGCGTATTGATGGTAAAGCATTATCATCAAGATTAAGCGAAGCATCTGGAAAAGATTCATCCCGCAGACTTGCAGCTGAAATGCTGAATCCTAAAGTGCAAGTTTATGGCGACATGGCGATTCTGACCTACAATTTTGCTGGTGAAGTAAAAAACAAAGATGGCGAAGTTAAACCAACACGAGCAAAATCAACACGCGTCTATGCAAAAATAAGTGGAAAATGGAAATTAGTGCATGCTAATTTTGCTCCAGATCCATTGCCAAAAGACTAAAAAAAAAAACCCTTTAAATCAATCTGTAACAAAGTTTTTAATTTTGCCACAGATTGATTTTATTAACTATTTATTCAAACTAAAAAACTATTCAAAAATGAAAAAATCAACCTTATTAATTCTAGCTTTTTTAAGCCTAAGCACGCTGATTGCTCAAGGTAAAAAAGAATTTAAAAAAGCAACTTCAATGCATGAAAACATTACAATTATAGACAACTTATACAAAGCTTTTGCCGTTGGTGATATTCCTAAGGTTTTGGCAGGACTAGATACCGAAATTGTTTGGAATGAAGCAGAAGGAAACGCATATGCAGATGGCAATCCTTACATTGGGCCACAAGCGATTCTAAATGGTGTTTTTACTCGTATTGGCGCAGAACATGAATACTTTACGCTTGCCGATATTAAATTTCACAATATGGATAATAATCAGGTTTTAGCAACAATGCGATATAAAGCAAAACTAAAAAAAAATGGGGTTGAATTTGATGCACAAGCAGCACATCTTTGGACTCTAAAAAACGGTAAAGTCACTGTATTTCAGCAATACGTTGATACAAAAAAATTAAATGATGCGAACAGTAAATAATGATTTTAACCAATCTTCATAAAATTACACTTTATGTAAAAAATCAAGGGAACTTGCATTTACACTTTTGATTTTAGAATTTCATTGGGCATAAGAATCAAGAAAATTTATATTTAATCCTATTGCATTATCAATAAAAGACATTGATAAGGAACTCCATTTTCAGAAGAAAGTACTTCGACTTTAAGAAATCACGAATCTTACCCGTACGCATTGGTTCTCCTTTGGCGAAGTAAAATAATTGTATTTTTTTTACAATTCTTAAAAACCACATTAGAATAAAGAAGTACATTTTTTTAAAAGCAGCCAATTTTTACGAATTTATAAACTGGATTACAGATCTTAAAATCAATTATTCTGATTGACCTGAAAAAATGAAAGTCGGTCGTGATTTTGCTATTGGTGTAAACCAAATTAAATTATTAAATGTGGACTAATTTCAGATCCTTTAATCCCATTCAAAAGATTGGGATTTTTTGCTTTTAAATGCGTTTTGTGATTAAAAAAATATACTAATACAATAACTTTTGTATCAACAATAATTTCTGTATTTTCGACAAATGGTATTTAGAAAACTGTATTTCCTGATTTATATTTTATTACTATTACTCTTTTTAGTATTCCAATCTTGTGAGAAAAAATTACAAAACAATACCCAGAGAAAACAAGATCTGACCGAGATTAATAATCTCTTAGCAATTGGTCATAAACATTTTGAAAACGAAAAACTTGACAGTTCTTATTACTATTACAATAAAGCCAAAATTGCCGCCGAATTAAAAAAAGACACTTCGCGAATTATTCATTCAATAGGATGGATGGCAGAAGTTCAAAGGATTTTAGCAGATTATTCTGGTAGTGAAGCAACCGCTGTAATGGCGCTCCCTTTCATAGAAAATACTGACAAATATCCAAATGGCAAATGGAATATTTACAATACACTAGGCAATAACTATCTTAGTACTTTTGACAATGACAACGCCCTTTATTATTTCAATAAAGCATTGAATTTGAAAACAGATGCAATTGAAAAAGCTGGTATGAAAAACAATATAGCCTTAGTCTATATGAAACAAGAGAAATACCAAGATGCTATCCAAATTCTTTCTCCTTTGATTTTAAGAAAAGAAGTCTTAGATGATGCCGAAGCTTATTCGAGAATACTAGATAATTTAGGGTATTGCTATTATAAAGCAGGAAGTCCAAAAGCATTTGACTACTTAAATCAATCCATAAAAATAAGCATACAAAAAAAGAATGATCGAGGACTTATTGGGAGTTATTATAATCTTTTCGAATATTATAAAAAAAGCAATCTCAATTTGGCCACTCATTATGCAAACTTGGCCTATGAAAAAGCTGCAAAAGTAAACCAAGTTGATGATCGCTTGGAATGTTTAGCGCTGTTAATACAAAACAGTCCGGGAAATAAATCGAAATATTTTTCTATACTCTACCTAAAAATAAATGACAGTATCTATAAAGTGCGATTAAAAGCCAAGAATCAATTTGCTAAAATAAGGTATGATTCCTCCAAAGAAAAGAACGAAAATCTAAAACTAAAAGCTCAAACCATACTGCAACAAGAACAACAACATAACAGAAACCTGCTCCTGTACTTTGTTGTTGGAATTATTATTACGATGAGTATTGTTGTTGGTAATTTTCTTGTAGCCAAAAACAAACGAGAAAAAATAAAAAGCTCCTACAATACGGAGATTCGAATTGCTAAAAAATTACACGATGAATTAGCCAATGACGTCTATCAAACAATGGCTTTTGCTGAAACACAAGATTTATCATCTTTTCAAAAGAAAGAAATATTACTGAATAATCTGGACACAATTTATTCCAGAACACGAAACATTTCTAAAGAAAACAGCACTATAGAAACAGGCCCGCTCTTTGTATCCAACTTAAAAGAAATGATGTCAGGTTTCAATAACAACGATGTAAACGTATTGGTCAATGGAATAGATACGATCAATTGGACAACTTTAGAAAGTAATAAAAAAATTACTGTTTATCGTGTGTTTCAAGAATTGCTTGTCAACATGAAAAAGCACAGTCAATGCAGTTTAGTTGTACTTACTTTTAAAAAAAATGAAAATAAACTACAAATAGACTACAGTGATAACGGCATTGGAGCAACATTTGATGAAAACAAATCACGAAATGGACTGCAAAATGTAGAAAATCGTATTCTGGCTATGAAAGGAAATATTACTTTTGACACTCAAGCCAATAAAGGATTTAAAGTAAATATCACTTTTCCACTATAATCACTATTCCTATGTTTAATAAAGCTTTAATTGACAAGATGGGGACAATAGCAGTGTATCAAATCATGCATTCAAATATTTTTCAATTTTAATTAATTTCTGTATTTTCGACAAATGGTATTTAGAAAACTGCAACTCCCAATTTATATATTATTATTCTCCTTACTTTTTGTCACTCAATCCTGTGAGAAAAAAAAGCAAAATAATTCCCAGAAGAAACCCGATGTTACAGAGATTAATAGACTCTTAGCAATTGGCCACAAACATTTTGAAAATCAAGGATTTGACAGTTCTTATTATTATTACAGCAAAGCCAAAATCGCTGCTGAATTAAAAAAAGATACTTCCAGAATTGTTCACTCTTTGGGTTGGATGGCACAAATACAAGGGGATCTAGGAGATTATTCCGGTAGTGAATCCACGGCCGTGGAAGCATTACCATTTATAGAAAACAATGATAAATACCCCAATGGTAGTTGCAATATTTATAATTTATTAGGTAATAATTACCTATACACATTTGACAACGACAACGCGCTTTATTATTTCAACAAAGCGCTAAATTTAAAAATAGATCCAATTGAAAAGGATAATATGAAAAACAATATTGCCTTTGTCTATATGGAACAACACAACTATCTAGATGCTATAAAAATTCTTTATCCCTTGACTTTAAAAAAAGAAATTTTAGAAGATTCAGAAGCTTATTCTAGAATATTAAATAATCTCGGCTACTGCTATTATAAAGTAGGAAACCCAAAAGCTCTTGATTATTTAAATCAAGGTTTAAAAATAAGACTACAAGGAAATAATGACCGAGGACTTACAGGGAGTTATTATAATCTTTTCGAATATTATAAAAAAAACAATGTGAATTTGGCCGTTAATTATATAAACTTGGCCTATCAACAGGCAACCAAAGTAAACAATGTAAATAATCGACTGGAATTTTTAAAAATATTAATCGAAAACAATACGGAAAATCAATCTAAAAAATATTCACTACTTTATTTAAAAATAAATGACAGTATCTATAAAGTAAGGGTAAAAGCCAAGAATCAATTTGCTAAAATAAGGTATGATTCCTCCAAAGAAAAGAACGAAAATCTAAAACTAAAAGCTCAAACCATACTGCAACAAGAACAACAACATAACAAAAACCTGCTCCTGTACTTTGTTGTTGGAATTATTATTACGATGAGTATTGTTGTTGGTAATTTTCTTGTAGCCAAAAACAAACGAGAAAAAATAAAAAGCTCCTACAATACGGAGATTCGAATTGCTAAAAAATTACACGATGAATTAGCCAATGACGTCTATCAAACAATGGCTTTTGCTGAAACACAAGATTTATCTACCAGCCAAAATAAAGAAATATTGCTCACCAATCTGGATACCATTTATTCGAGAACACGAAACATTTCTAAAGAAAACAACACCATAGAAACAGGCCCTCTCTTTGTATCCAACTTAAAAGAAATGATGTCAGGTTTCAATAACAACGAAGTAAACGTATTGGTCAATGGAATAGATACGATCAATTGGACAACTTTAGAAAGTAATAAAAAAATTACTGTTTATCGTGTGCTTCAAGAATTGCTTGTCAACATGAAAAAGCACAGTCAATGCAGTTTAGTAGTGCTAACTTTTAAAAAAAATGAAAAAAAATTACAAATAGATTACAGTGATAACGGCATCGGAGCAACATTTGACAAAAAAAAATCAAGAAATGGACTACAGAATGTGGAAAACCGTATTCTCGCTATAAAAGGAACAGTTACTTTTGACACTAAATCCAACAAAGGATTTAAAGGGACTATCCTATTCCCAATATAATCAATATCACTATGTTTAATAAAGTTTTAATTGCCGAAGATTTAGACAGCATAAGTATCGCTGTAATTCAAGCGTTAGAGATGCTTTCTATTGTAGAAATTCATCATGCTAAATATTGTGACGATGCTTATTTGAAAATTAAAAAAGCAATTCTCGACAATGTCCCTTATGATTTATTGATTAGTGATCTATCATTCAAAACAGACCATCGAGAAAACAGACTCAATTCTGGCGAAGAACTTATTGAAGCTGTAAAAAAGGCACAACCCGATATCAAGACAATTGTGTTTTCTATAGAAGACAAATCCTTTAGAGTAAAATCGCTTTTTAATAATTTAGGCATCAATGCTTATGTTTCTAAAGGACGAAATAGTATACCTGAACTGCAAAGTACAATCCAGCGCATTTATGATACAGATGATAAAATCGTTTCGCCTGAATTATGTCATACTTTGAGAGACAAATCAATTTTTGAAATCGAAGCCTATGATATTTCCCTTTTGAAATTATTATCTAAAGGTCATATATTAGATGAAATTGCAGAGGGATTCAAAGAATCAGGAATAATACCAAATGGCAGCAGCAGTATTGAAAAACGCATCAATAAACTAAAAGTGTACTTTAAAGCCAGCAATAACGTGCATCTCATAGCCATAGCCAAAGATTTAGGATTAGTATAAATTAAACTCCCTATCAGCACTATACTAATTCAGATAAATGTAATATAAACTCCGTTTTTATATTTGTGAATCAGTATGCCTTTTTTTACATCCTAACTTAACATTTTTTTTAAAATAATTGAACACTTTACGGTTTCCCGTAAAGAACTTCTTTTTTTTGGTGATAGGTTTGGACTTTGAACCTTAAAATTAAATAAAATGGCCAATTTCACTACTGAAGATTTAGCATTTACAGGATATACCCAAACTGTTGACGTAAGTGATAAACATAAATACAATGAAATTATAGAACGAATCTATATCGACAAAACCGAAGAATTTGAAGTAGTGAATTTTTGCAATCAATTTTTGCAGAAATACAAGGTACCACAAACAAGGATAAGTTTTCAAAAAGTAGAGAATTTACTCCAACATTCTATATTAGAAAATGAAGTTTACAGGGAAGAATTATTAGATTGGATTGCCAGCAATTGGGTTAAAATATAATAAATAGCTATTTAGTAACAATTAGAATTAAAGGAAGTACAACAGCCCTTCCTTTAATTCTAATTGCTTATAAAAAAAAGGGGATGTAATAATCGAGTAGTATTTTAATTTAATCTTGTTTTTAAGTTTTCTATAAAAACGGAATCTGAATTAAAATATGAGTTTACTATTAATAAAAATTAAATTCCTTTTCAAAAACACCAACAAGATGACGACACAAAAAGACGAAGAATTTAAAATAAAAGAAATAGAAAAAAACAAAGATACTGTATCTGAAAAATGGGATAAACGAGTGGGTGATTACGAAAACTATGTAAAAGAATATATAACTCATTACAAAAAATCACTGAAAGGAAATTCCGTGTCACTATCAAAATACCCCTATATAAAAGTAAAATGGGAAGCTTTAGGCCTGAAATTAGACAAAGCACAAAAAAAGGAATTATTGACAAATAAGCAAATAAAAAAAGTGTTAAGAATTCAGCTAAAAATAGTTAATACTTGTTGCAACTAAATGCCCATTATTAAAATTCCCAAATGAAAAAATCCTTCCTGATGGGACTTATCCTATTATTTACCTTTTCTTCGTCTCCTTCAAGAAAAGAAAAGAAACAGCAAATAATTTACTACAATACTTCAAATTATAAATATGATGATGAAATTATAAACAGAACCTCCAGAAGATAAAGTAAAAACATCTTAATGGAAATCCATAGCATAACAATTTATTGTCTCAAATCAAATTAGTTATTGCTTCTAAAATTAATATACTAATTTAAATTACCCTTGAAAATCGTTAAGAGTATAAAAATTAAGATTGCCTAACCCCATTACATACAGTGATTCAACTCTAGAATATTGATTTTTTTTCATTTTATTATTCTAAATGAGGTTTCCCGTAAGTAAATCCTATTTATTGAAGGTAGGTTTGTAATCAATTACAACCCCTAACCTATGGATTTATTAATTAATTTTAATTTATTATTTACAATTCAAGTAGCTGTCATGTTTATGGGAGCTGTCTGTATTATCTATTTATTATATAAAATTTGGAGAAATAAATAAAAAAAAATGAATTCTAATATTAAAAAAATATAAATCTCTATACTAATACAATTTGTTATGATTTTTAAAAATAAAATTGAAGAAATAACCTTAGATAAAAAAGGATTAATTTTAAGTTATAAAGAAAGAGCTCAAAAAGAAATTTTATATTCTGAATTAAATGAAATCTATATAACCGTAAATAAAACAAAACCCTTTACTGAATTCATAATTATTTTAATATCAATATGTATTGCGTTATTTTCCTTCTTGTTGCTAAAAACTAATATTATTCTAACGCTATCTGTTTTAATAATTTTTACAATTGTTGTAAAAATGAGTACTTACAAGAGATATGGATTAAAAATATGCTTGAAAAATGGGGATACATTTGAAAAAAAGATACCCGCAAATTCCAAACATGAAACAATAGACATAGTAAATGATGTAAAAAAAGAGATTTACAATTATAAAATAAAAAAAAGCAATGAAGGGTTGCTTCAGTATTCTGTGTAAATGTAATTTAAAAAAAATGCAGGTTTATAAATTTTAGCTTACCGATTGTCTTAACTTTGAATTACACCAATTTTCAATCTATTCATTAGAATTTCCCCAATTAAAACAATTTGAAATCCTTACTTTCCCTTTTATTTTTCCTCATTTCCTACATTGTTTTTTCCCAAACCAAACTCATTTCCTGGAATTTGGAAAACTTTGGCAAATCTAAATCGGAGGAAACGATTAACTACATTGCAAATTCGTTAAGAGACTATGATCTCATTGCGATTCAAGAAGTTGTGGCGGGTTATGGCGGCGGACAAGCAGTGGCAAGATTAGCGGATGAACTCAATCGAAAAGGAGCCAAGTGGGATTATGTGATCAGTGACCCAACGAGCAGCAGCGCCTATAAAACCGAACGCTATGCCTTTATTTGGAAAACGAGTAAACTTAAGAAAATAGGGAGAGCCTGGTTAGAAAAAAAATACCATTTGGAAATTGACAGAGAACCTTATTTTTGTACTTTTCAATATGAAAAGAAACAATTCACAGTGGTAAATTTTCACGCCATTACGAAAAACAAACAACCAGAAACGGAAATTAAATATTTCAAATTTCTTCCAGCCGAATATCCAACATTGAATTTGATTTTCGCAGGTGATTTCAATTGCCCGCAATCGCATACTGTTTTTAATCCACTGAAGAAAATGGGGTATCACTCGATATTAGTGAATCAGAAAACTTCTTTGAAAAAAGAATGCAAAAACGAGAAATGTCTCGCTTCAGAATTTGACAATATCTATTATAATGCTTCCAAAATCAACAGCATCAATTCTGGGGTTATTTCGTTTTATAAAAATTTCAATTCACTGCAAGAAGCAAGGAGAATTTCGGATCACATTCCAATTTGGCTTGAATTCTCTTTGAATTAATTATTCAAAAACTTCAAATTTATCGCCATCAAAACTGGCAAAAACCATACAGGGATGCGAATCCTGGTGAAATAAATTTCCTTTGCTATCTATGGCAATTGCGCCCGCAAAACCATCATAAGGTTTCAATTCATTGAAGGTTTTAGTAAAGGCTTCCTGTAATGAAAAACCATCGGTAACTCGGGTGACAATTTTAGCAGCAGTTGCATTACTCACGATATCTTCTCCTACTCCTGTCAGACTCACACCGCAAAATGCATTGGCGTAATTCCCCGCAACGGTTGCCGAATCAGAAATTCTACCCGGAATTTCAAACCCTTTTCCACCGGTAGATGTGGCTGCAGCAATTTTCCCGTTTTGGTCTAAAGCTACACAACCCACTGTTCCCGTTCCGTGTGATTTCAGTTTCGCTTCATATTCTGCTCTGCGTTGTGGAATCTCCGTTGAAAAAGATTCAAAACCGTTTTGTCGCGCAAAATTAGTTGCACCACTTCCACCCAGAACTCTGTCGTCATATTGCATTAATATTTGGGCAACCTGAATTGGATTTTTTACTTCTTCAATATTGATAACGCCGCTCATTTTCTGAGATTCACCATCCATTATTGCAGCACTCATTCTGATTTTTCCGTCACTTTGTATTTGTGAACCAATTCCAGCATTGAACAATTCATCATCTTCCAAAAGAGAAACCGCATAAACTACCGTTTCTAATGCCGAATGTGTTTTTAAAAATGCATAGGAATCCTTAACAATTCGTTGCAGAGCTTCTTGCTTTGCTACTTTTGTTTCATGATTGGTTGATGATTCTGAGAAAAAACCTCCGTGTATGATTAGTTTCATAATTTATAGGTGGCAGATTTTACTTTTAGACTGTCGTCTAAATATGGAATACTGCAGTCTGATTTATAAGTAATGTGAAGATTTAATATGCATTTTATGCGTTTCAAGGTTATAGGTGTCAAATTTGCTCATGACATGGGTTACCAAATGCGAAATTGATATAGGTTGTCCTAATTCTACTTTCGTCAAATTCGTGTCCTTTATCTCACGACCATCAACCAAAATAACCAAACCGGAGCCTATCGCTTCCATTTCTTTATTATTAGTAATCAACAATCCGGTATCTTCTCCAAGACCAATTCCCAATACTCTTGGGTTTCCCACAACGGCTTGAAAAAGCCTTCCAATTCTTCCGCGTTGTACAAAATGGGTATCGATAATAACGCCATCAATTAATCCTAATCCACTGGAAATCTTCACTTCGCCTTTCAATAAAGCTTCTGAGCTACTCCCTTGATAAATCATATTATTAGACGCTGCGGCAGCACCAGCTGAAGTTCCCGCATAAATAAATTCTTCGTTGTGGTATTTGTCCAATAAAATATCATGAAAAGGTGTTCCCCCAAGTATAGACGTCAACCGCAATTGATCACCTCCGGTAAACATAACAATATCAGCTGCTTTTAGTCGAGACAAAATTGCTTCGTCTGCTGCTTGCTCTCTTCTTTCTATATTAAGTATACCAATATTTTTAGCATTCAAATACTCAAATGCTTTCACATATTCAGGACCAATTTCCTTCGGAATAACTGAAGCTGTTGTAATAACTTCAATACGTGAATTCTCCTTATGTTTTGATTCGTTTATGATTCTTTTTAAAATCCCGGTTTCAAAAAAGTTTAAATTGCTAGAGGTATTTTTATCCAGATCGGTTTCCGTAAAACTTCCTTTATCTACCGCACCTCCTATTATTATCAGTTTTCCTAGTATATTCATTTTGCAAAAATAACCAAAAAGATAAAAGGAGCACTTGAAGTTTAATGCTTTTTTTGAATAATTTACAACGGAATAATTATTGTTAATTTTCAATAAATAAATTTTGATTCCTATTTTAAAAAAACTACTTTTAGTTGTGTTCTACACTTTTTTCAAAAATAAAAATCATTTATCCCCTTATTTTTTTAAAAAAACAGAGCATATTGCATTTAAAATTAATTGATTACATATTTATTTTAGTAGAAAAACAATATCCCCATTTTATGAAAATAGTTAAAGTACAAGCCCTTCGCGGTCCTAATATATGGAGTATCCAAAGAAAAAAATTGATCCAAATGCGATTAGATTTGGAGGAAATAGAACAGTTTCCAACCAATAAAATAGACGGATTTAAAGACCGAATTGAAGCCATGTTTCCTACAATGATTGAACATCGCTGTTCTGAAGGTTGTCGTGGCGGATTTTTTTCCAGAGTGGAACGCGGTACGTGGATGGGTCATGTGATTGAACATATTGCACTCGAAATCCAATCTTTGGCTGGAATGGAAACTGGATTTGGTAGAACCCGAGAAACCAAGACTCCCGGAACTTATAACGTAGTCTTTAGCTATACGGAAGAAAATGTTGGTCTTTTTGCCGCTGAATCTTCTGTTGCCATTGCCGAAGCCTTAATTGCCGGAACGGAATATGATGTGGATGCCGACTTACAAAAAATGCGAGAAATACGGGAACGTGTTCGACTGGGGCCAAGTACCGGAAGTATCGTAGAAGAAGCTGTTGCCAGAAATATTCCTTGGATAAGATTGGGAACAAATTCATTAGTTCAACTGGGATATGGTATTAATCAAATGCGTTTTCAGGCAACAATTACCTGCAAAACCAGTAGTATTGCCGTAGATATTGCTTGCAACAAAGAGCAAACCAAAAAAATGCTGGATATGGCTTCGATTCCAGTGGCTAGTGGAAGTATTTGTACTGATGAAGAAGGTTTATCCGATACTATCAAAAAAATTGGATATCCAATTGTATTAAAACCTTTGGACGGAAATCATGGAAAAGGAGCTTCCATTAATGTTACAAATTGGGAAGATGCTGTTGCTGGTTTGGCATTCGCTCAAGAATACGGTAAACGTGTCATTGTAGAAAAATTCATCACTGGTTTCGATTTTAGAATATTGGTAATCGATAATAAACTTGCCGCTGCGGCAAAAAGAGTTCCTGCTCATGTAATAGGAAACGGGAATGACAACATTCACCAATTAATTGACACTACCAACCTAGACCCAAGAAGAGGTTATGGCCATGAAAATGTATTAACACAAATAGACGTCGATAGAGATACTGAAGATTTATTGGAAAAACTAGGCTATACCCTAGAAACTATTCCAAGAGTTGGTGAAATTGTTTTCTTAAAATCTACAGCAAATTTAAGTACAGGCGGAACTTCTGTGGATGTTACCGATATGATGCACCCGGAAAATATTTTTCTTGCCGAAAGAATTTCAAGAGTAATTGGACTGGATATCTGCGGTGTTGATATTATGGCCGAGAATTTAACGCAACCATTAAAAGAAAATGGCGGCGTAATTCTGGAAGTCAATGCAGCTCCGGGTTTTAGAATGCACCTTGCCCCTTCTGAAGGATTGCCGAGAAATGTAGCTTCGCCAGTGATTGATATGTTGTACCCTCCGGGAAAATCATGTCGAATTCCAATTATTGCTGTTACCGGGACAAATGGTAAGACTACTACTACCCGACTTTTGGCACATATTGTAAAAAATAATGGATTCAAAGTAGGATTCACTACCTCAGATGGGATTTACATTCAAAATCACATGATGGAAAAAGGAGATACAACGGGACCTCTTAGTGCAGAATATATTTTAAGAGATCCAACGGTAGAATTCGCTGTTCTGGAAACTGCTCGAGGCGGAATTCTTCGTTCTGGTTTAGGTTTTAGTCTTTGTGATATTGGAATAATTACCAATATTCAGGAAGATCATTTGGGTTTAAGTGATATTCATACCCTAGATGACTTAGCTAGAGTCAAAGCAACAGTGGTAAAAAGCATCAAGAAAAGTGGTTGGGCAGTTTTGAATGGAGACGATGAACATTGTGTAAAATTAGGTCAGGATCTAAATTGCAATGTTGCTTATTTTAGTTTAGACGAAGACAGTGATTTCATCAAAAAACTATGCGCTGAAGGAAAAACAGTTGCCGTTTATGAAAATGGATATATTACCATTAAAAAAGGGGAATGGAAAATCCGAATCGAACGCGCCACTCACGTACCTTTAACATTGGGTGGAAAAGCAAAATTCATGATTGCCAATGTACTCGCCGCCACTTTAGCGAGTTATTTATGGGGTTTTAAAACCGAAGACATCAGTTTATCGTTGCAAACTTTTATTCCAAGTGCTGCACAAACTCCCGGTCGTATGAATATTTTTGAATTCAAAAAATTTAAAGTATTGATTGATTTTGCTCATAACCCGTCGGGTTACAAAGGAGTTGAAGAATTCCTGCAAAGTGTTGATGCTACCAAGAAAATCGGAATAATAGCCGGCGTTGGAGACCGACGTGACGAAGACATAAGAGAATGTGCCACTATTGCCGCCAGAATGTTTGACCATATTATCATTCGCCAAGAAAAATACCTGAGAGGAAGAACCGAAGACGAAATTATTAATTTAATTCTCGAAGGGATTAAAACTTCAGGCAAAACGGTTACGTATGAAATTATTCCAAAAGAAACCGAAGCCATTAAACATGCCATAAATTGTGCCGAAGAAGGTAGTTTTATAACCGCGTTAAGTGATGTGGTTACCAATGCCATCGATATTGTACAAGAATATTTAGACAAAGAAAACGAACAAGGAATCGTCTAATTTTAAATACCATAAATTTAAAAATAACTCAATTAAGTACTTAATTGAGTTATTTTTTTGTAAATTTGTTTTTCAAATAACAAAAAATGAAAGTAGTAAACTATACTGATTTGCGTCTAAATCTAAAAAAATGGATGGATAGTGTCATTGATGATATGGAAGAAATCATAGTAAAAAGAAAAGACAATAAAGATTTGGTTTTAATTTCGCTTGATGAGTACAATTCTTTAAAAGAAACCAATTATCTTTTATCAGGAAAAAACAGAGAAATCGTATTGAAAGCTGTTGAAGACGTAAAAAATAAAAAAACATTCCAAAAAGAATTGATTGAAGAATGAAAATAATTTGGCAATCACAAGCTTGGGATGATTATCTCTTTTGGCAAAAAACAGATAAATCAAAACTCAAACGAATTAATGAATTAATAAAATCTACTACAAGAACACCTTTTGAGGGAATTGGAAATCCAGAACCATTAAAACACGACCTTCAAGGATATTGGTCAAGAAGAATAGACTCTGAACATCGTTTGGTTTATACATTAATAGCGGAAGATTTGATAATAATTGCATGTAAATACCATTATTAATACCTAAAAAAAACCAATCTATTTCGATTGGATTTTTTTTAGGTATTAAGTTTTTAGTTTTTTCTTCCTCGCTGCAGGAAATAAAACATTATTCAAAATCAAACGATATCCTGGAGAATTGGGATGTAAATCCAAAACAGTAGGTGGGTCTCCAACTTGATGCTGAAAATCTTCGGGATCATGGCCTCCATAAAACGTATACATTCCTTTGCCTTTTTCTCCATGAATGTAACGCGCTTCACCATTCAATTCACAGGTTCCCATAACCAATACATTAGATTTAATAAGTGCGGTGTCAAAAGAAGTCGTTTGACCCATAAAACCTTTTACCAGTTGTGTATGATTTTGGCATAACATACTGGGAATAGGATCCCATTTTGCTGAAAATTCCATCAAAGTAAAATAATCCTTCTCCATTGGAATTCGTCTTTTCAAAGTCATATCAATATCTGAAAATTCATATTGTTCCGGTCTTCTCTCTAAAATAAAATCTTTGAAAACAAAAGTATTCCCATAATTCATCTTCGATTGGTAATTCGCATCACTCGCGTCACCATCAAACATGGTCTCACAAATATCAACACCATCGGCAGCCAAAGCAATATCAAAACTATCCGTTGCAGAACACATGGCAAACATAAATCCTCCACCAATTACGAAATCTCTGATTTTTTTGGCAACAGCCCCCTTTTCCTGGGAGACTTTTGCATATCCTAATTTTGCAGCCAAAGCCTCGGATTCTTTCTTTTGCTCGATGTACCAAGGCGCATTTCTGTAGGCTCCAAAAAACTTACCATATTGGCCCGTAAAATCTTCATGATGCAAATGCAGCCAATCGTAAAGTAACAGCTGATCGCTTAAAACTTCTTCATCATAAATAGGGGTAAAAGGAATTTCCGCGTACGTCAAAACCATAGTCACTGCATCATCCCAAGGTTGTTTCCCTTTGGGAGTGTAAACTGCCACTTTTGGTGCTTTTTCCAAAATAACCGTTTCCATGTTTTGTGACGGACTGGATATTTCATTCAAGATTGAGGCTTCTTCACTATCTGAAAGAATTTCAAAACTAACACCTCGAATTTGGCATTCTTTACGTATTTCAGGAGCGTCGGGTAATAAAAAAGACCCTCCTCGATAATTCAGTAACCAGCTCGCTTTATAATTTTTTTCTAAACACCAATACGTGATTCCATAAGCTTTAAGATGATTTTGCTGCGTGGTTTCATCCATTGGCAACAAAATAAAAGAGGCTTTTGCAGAAAAAGAAAGTAAAATAACTAAAATATAAATAATTCGCTGCGACATCGTTTATTGATTTTATCTATCAAAGATAGAAAGTAAGTAATTGAAATGATAAAAAAAACAACTTTAAAATAAAACCACAAATCTATTTAGACGTAAAACACGTAAATATACGCATAGAGAATTTATATCAAGTGTATAAATTTACATCTCGGTAGTAAACAAAAGCAGCAATGGAAAATTTAGAAATAAACTTTAAGAAAAAAACCAAACCTTTCAATATGAAGATTTTTGCAATAAACATTGGAATCTTTCTATTAATAGTACTTATTGCAGTTTTCTATATAATGTGTTATCAACTTTTCTTTGAGTAAATATTTTACTTACACCTTTTAGGAGATGATGCCCAAAATAATATCATTTTGAACCGCATAGACAACTAAACCCGCAATATTTCTGGATTCGGTTTTCAGTAACAAATTATTTCGATGACCTTCAACTGTTCTGGGGCTTATAAAAAGTTGTTCTGCGATTTCGACCGTACTCTTTTGAAGACATATAAGTATAAGTACTTCGATTTCCCGTTTGGTAAGGAAGTTACTTTCAAAGTTGCTTTTAACTTTCATATTTGTTAATACATCTTCCTTAATAATTTCCATAATATAATCGGTGTAATAAAATCCTTTTAACGCTACCTGATTTATGGTGGTTAATAAATCCTGAGGCGTAGCATTTTTCATTAAATACGAAACGGCACCCACATCAATCATATTGGCAACAAAAGATTTAGAATCATAACTTGTAAGCGCAATAATTTTAATATCAGGAAAATCTTTACGAATAATTTTAGTAGCTTCTACTCCATTAATTTCAGGCATTTTCAAATCCATCATAATAATATCAGGATGATTCTTATTTAACTCCAAAAAAGAAATAAGTTCATTCCCATTTGAAGCTTCAAAAATAATCTCCATATTTTTTTCACGTTCCAACAAAAATGAAATTCCTTTTCTAAAAAGTATTTCATCGTCTACCAATATTATTTTGATTTTGTCATTCATCCTTTAAAAATTAAAAACTACCGAAATTCCATTATTAATAGAGGAATTCATCGTAATTATTCCTTTTAAGAAAGCTACTCTACTCTCAATATTTTTTATACCGAGACCTTTCTGATTTTTATTATTGTCCAAATCAAAACCAATTCCATTATCAGAATAATAACATATTTTTCCTTCTTTATTGTTTTCAAAAAGGATAGAAATCACGGTTGCTTTTCCGTGGCGAAGTGAATTATTCATCAACTCTTGCAAAATTCTAAATACATGTAAATGTTTGTCATTTTCTAAAATATCAAACGAAACTTTACTTTCATAGTTTACACTAATCAATTTAGAACTACTGAATTCTAAACATAACTCTTCAACACCTGCATGAAGTCCAAATTTGTCTAAAACAGGTGGCAAAAGTCCATGTGCGATTTTTCTGGAATTATCTAGTGCTTTAGAGGTCAGATTAATAATATTTGCAGTAATTTCAGTAATTTCTTCTTGAGATAAATTAGGTGTATTCAGCAAATGACTGTTTAAAGAAACGATATTAAGTTTAGAGCTGATATCATCATGCAAGTCTTGCGCAATACGTTTGCGTTCCTCTTCCTGCGTAATAATTACGGCACTTAAAAGCTCTTTTTGATATTGAATTTCTAGATCTTTTTTTTCTAATTCTTTCTGAATAATCTTCTTTCTTGAAAAATAAAAAAACAAGATCAATACTGCTCCCATCAAAAGAAAAGCGATAAAACTATAGACTATGATTTCAATTATTTCACTTTCCTGCAGTGTGTTGACTTTCATAAAACCGTATTGAATACTCTTTTTTTAGAAAAACTTTTTTTCCATTCTACCAAAATAAAAACCTGATAGACAATGTACAGTATGCTATTCAAAATCCAAGTAATTTTATTCATTTTCGGACTTAAAACAATTGTCAGATTCCCTACCAGAAACAATATAGTACTTCCGAACAAATAGATTAAAACACCCATATTGATGTAATAAAACTCTTTTTTTTCATTCAACATATTGTAAAAGTGAAAAGTAGCGTACAGTATTAACAAAAAGGAAGTAATAAATATTTCAAACAGATTGAATTTTAAAAATAAAGAAACATCATTAGCGTATTGTATCCCTAATGCTATCAATCCTAAAAACAAACCAAACTTCACAACTTTTTTTTGAAATTTTTCTTTTAAAATGTTGGTATAAAAAAGGCTCAATACTATAAACTGACCGATAAAATAAAAATGTGACAGGAATAAGTTATTAATATGATTTTTCATCATTATCTTCGAAACAATTTGAACAACAAAAGTCACACCTAGATAACACGTGAAAATTTTATAGGCTTTACCTTCATTTCGGACGCCCTTTAAAAATAAAATCAGATTAAGTAATAAAATTACATAACCAATATTTGCAAATATACTCCACATTTTATACTAGAAATTTAATGGACTTTCAGGATCACCTGCTGGCGGGCAAGGCTCTGTAAAATCATATATATTATCCTGTTCTACCTCTATATTTCCTATACCTACGTTTATCATATCAACATAAATACCAGTTTTCGGATCTAATTTAGTCCCCACTATCATGAGTTTTTCAGCACCATTATCATCCACACCAATATATGTTCTGACGGCATCCACACCTTCTTTTAAAACTTCCAGCAAATCAACTTTTGGAATCAGAAAAGCATTGACTTTATGGTGTTTATTGTAATCCCCCTCTTTTTTAGACCAACGCTTGGCCCATCTTTGTGCTTCTTTTAGCGGAATGCTATTTACTTCTTTCCCCACTTTTTGTTCGCTGTTCATTGCTACGTTTTCTTGAGACATAATTTTTGTTTTTTATTTAACAAATATCTTAATCTAGCTTAAAGTGTGCTAAACTTCTGATTTCAACGCTAAACTACTATTTATTTTATATTTTAACAAACTAAAGATTACTTATGTTTTAGCCATTCTCTTTTTTTGTGATTCAGAAGCAGTAAGAACTCTTTTAGGAGATTCCCCTTTTGTTTGAATGACAAGCTTCTACCAAAACCCTAAGGGATAGTTCCAAAATTATAAAGACGAATGAAATTTATTTTATGGCATAAAAAAAGCCTACAAAGTAGGCTTCTATGGTATTTCTAAAACGGTACATCACTATCGTCGTCTTCATCGTTCAGATTACTACCAAAAGCTTCATTAGCCGAAGGCAGATTTTTGGTAATAAAAGGATTATCATCTTGATTCATACTTGATGGCAAATCATCATAACCACCACTGTAATCTTCCAAATTATCAAACTTTCCCAGATGACCAATAAACTTCAAACGAACATTTTCAATACTACCATTACGGTGTTTGGCAATCATTATTTCTGCCTGCCCTGCAGTTGGCGAAGCTTCATCATCATCCCACTCGTCAATTTTGTAATATTCGGGACGGTATAAAAACGATACAATATCGGCATCTTGCTCAATCGCTCCTGATTCACGAAGGTCAGAAAGTAATGGTCTTTTGCTGGATCCACGGGTTTCAACCGCACGCGACAATTGAGAAAGAGCAATAACAGGAACATTCAATTCCTTAGCTAATGCTTTTAAATTTCGGGAAATCGTAGAAATCTCCTGTTCTCTGTTTCCTCCGCCTTTTCCGTTTCCTCCAGCCGTCATCAATTGCAAATAATCAACAATAATAATTCGTATACCATGTTGCGAAACCAAACGTCTTGCCTTTGCTCTTAAATCAAAAATTGACAAGGAAGGTGTATCGTCAATAAATAATGGTGCTTTTTCTAAATTTTTAACTTTGGTACTCAATTGTTCCCATTCGTGTTTTTCCAGTTTTCCGGTACGCAATTTCTCCGATGACAAACCTGTTTCCGAAGAAATCAAACGGGTGATTAACTGCACCGATGCCATCTCCAGCGAAAATAAGGCAACTGGCATATTGTAATCAATTGCCATATTCCTGGCCATCGATAATACAAATGCGGTCTTACCCATTGCAGGTCTTGCCGCTATAATAATTAAATCACTTGGTTGCCAACCGGAAGTAATTTTGTCTAATTTATCAAAACCAGTAGCTACACCACTAAGTCCTTCCTGACCAGCGATTTCCTCAATACGTTTTTTGGCTTGCAGCACTAAACTCTGTGCTGTTTCGGAACTTCGTTTTATGTTCCCTTGTGTTACTTCATACAATTTAGATTCAGCTCTATCCAATAAATCAAAAACATCCGTTGTTTCATCGTAAGAATCTTCAATTATTTCGGTTGAAATTCGAATCAAACTGCGTTGTATAAATTTCTGAAGGATAATCCTGGAATGAAATTCAATATGTGCAGAAGACGATATCTTTTGCGTAAGCTGAATTAAGTAAAAATCCCCGCCTGCCAAATCCAATTTTCCGTTTTTCTTAAGTTGGGCCGAAACGGTTAATAAGTCAATAGGCTGTGTTTCTGTAAACAACTGAACAATAGCCTCAAAAATATGTTTGTGTCCCTCTTTGTAAAAAGCATCGGGCTGCAAAATATCAATTACATCATCTACCCCTTTTTTATCAATCATCATGGCTCCAAGAACAGCTTCTTCCAAATCTAAAACTTGAGGTTGCAATTTTCCTTTTTCCAGGTTTATTATAGTTGTTTTATCAATCTTTATTGGGTTTATGCTTTTGAAGTTTTCCATATAGCGAAAGTAACGAAAATTAAAAAAATATTGTCATTGAGTTATTACGAATAATTGTTCATAAATAACTATTTTTTGTTTATAATCATAAAAAAATCCGTCTCGTTTGTCAACGAGACGGATTAAATTTCAGTTTGTAAGAATTTATTCCTTGTATTCGCCCATTTTACTGTATTTATCCATTCTTTGAGCAATTAATTCTTCTGTTGATAAGTCTTTCAATTCATTGAATCCTTTCATGATATATTGCTCTACCGTTTTGAAAGTAGTCTCTCTGTCGTAGTGCGCTCCGCCTAATGGCTCCGGGATGATATCATCGACTAGTTTTTGTTTTTTCATATCTGCAGAAGTTAATTTCAAAGCTTCAGCAGCTTGTTCTTTATACTCCCAGCTTTTCCAAAGAATAGAGGAACATGATTCAGGGGAAATTACCGAATACCAAGTGTTTTCCATCATATATACTCGGTCTCCGACTCCTATTCCTAATGCTCCACCTGAAGCTCCTTCTCCAACAATAACGGTGATAATTGGCACCTTTAAACGAACCATTTCAAAAATGTTTCTTGCAATTGCCTCTCCTTGTCCGCGTTCTTCCGCTTCAAGTCCAGGATAGGCACCCGGAGTATCAATTAAAGTTAAAACTGGAATGCCAAATTTCTCTGCCATTTTCATTAATCGCAACGCTTTACGGTATCCTTCAGGATTTGCCATTCCGAAATTACGAAACTGACGCGTCTTTGTATTGAATCCTTTTTGTTGACCTACAATCATAAAAGATTGTCCGTCTATTTTTCCTAAACCACCAATCATGGCTTTATCATCTTTAAAACCTCTGTCTCCAAAAAGTTCCAAGAACGTTTCTCCACATAGCGCCCGTACGTGGTCCATTGTATAAGGACGACTTGGGTGTCTGGAGAGTTGAACGCGTTGCCAAGCTGTTAAGTTTTTATAAATTTTTCGTTTAGTTTCTTCTAGTTTTTTGTTGATTTGCTTGCAAGTATTCGTTACATCAACATCCGATTCTTGACCAATAACAAGACATTTATCTAACTGATCTTCGAGTTCTTTTATTGGAAGTTCAAAATCTAAATATTCCATAGGATTTCTACGTTTTTGTTTTTAATTCGAACGGCAAATATAAAATTTTAAATCGTTCAAAAAGGGTATTTTTTCATTTATGTCTCCAACTGCACTTTAATAAAATATTAAAATCATTTTTTAAATGCACAGAAACTATCTTTATTCCTTTATAATACTAAAAGGGAAGTATCTTTATAGCAACTGAAGTGCGATTTAAAATCAAAATTTAAGATTGGATTTTAATTTTTTTTTAACCTAAAATTAGGTGAAGGTCAGTTACTAATAAAAAAAAACATTTCAAGATCTTTATTAAAATTAAAAATCACAAAAAAATTTGCAAACCCCACTGAATACTGAATTTATCAAACAAAAAATCATGATTTTAAACAATGAGATTAAGAGGTTAAGAAATTCTGGCTATGTTTTGTTTAACAATTAGGTTTAGCGTTTTTTAAAACAAAAAAATATAGATACAAAGCGGTATTACCGACATTTCGTAATTTTTTTTAAGATTTTTTTGACAACATTGAGTCATAATCTCTTAATCTTATTGTTGATGGCAGTAAAAATAATCATGGTCCGTTTAGCGCAAAGTCATATAAAATTATTGCTTTTCAGTCTCTAATTGTTTTCTTGATTTGTACGATTTTAAATACTCGCCCTTAGGAGTTCCATCATCAAAGGAACTAAATTTGATTAATTTTCTTACTCCTTGACGTGCTGCTTCATTTGTGAAATTTTCATATTCTATTCTGTAAAGTGCTGCGTACATTTCGGCGCGGCCTATGCCATGATAGCAATGAATCAACACCGGGTAATTTGCTTTGTTATCCATTATTTTAAAAAAACGATCTAAGTTTTCTTGTTTCGGAACCTGGTCTGAACCGTTATTAAAATAGTTTACTCCTTTAATTTTCGCAATGGCATTCTGTTCCGCGGTTAATTCTGCTGGAATTTCCGGATTATTCTTTAAATCTATTGTTCCCGGAAAACGCAAATCAACAATCGATTTTATATGATATTTGGTAACGTAGCTTTCTATTTCATCCGGCGGAATAACGCCTGATTTGTATACCTTACCCTCCGTAATTGTCTCAAAATTATGATTGATATTCATATCATAAATCTGTTTGCCCCCAAAAAATAAAATTAGGACCAATAACAAAAAACCTATTCTTTTTTTATTTTTTTTCATGCCAATGTATTATTTGCTTTTTAATGGAATATAAAATTGCGATTTATTAGAATCAAAGTTATACCATTTCATCTTTGAAATCAGTGTGTTGTTTTTTTATCAATTGCCGCTGGTTTTAACCAGTCGATTGCTATGTATAAATTTGATTGGCTTTAGCCAAAATGGGTACTATAATCTTGGCTAAAGCCAATAATATCAATTGAAATCTCCAGTTCCTTTGGTTAAAACCAACGGCAATTCATTTTAATTCTAATTATAGCTTAAAACTTGTTACAGTAATTTCTAACTAAAAATGGTATTATTTTTTACTGCAAAGGTCTTACTTAATATTGAAATAGTGCTATTTAGCTTGACGTTTCTTGTCAAAGCAAAGTTAAAATTGGCACAATAAAGTAAAGAGAATTCTTCAGATAATTTTTTACTCGAAACAATTTTGCTGACACTTACAGTTTTAAAAAAAGCGCAACAGCAAAAAAGTGATTTTAAACCTCCTTTTTATAATGTTTAATCACGCCGTTCAGGATTACGGTGATTACAATTATTATGGCTCCAATGTAAAACTCAAAGCTCATTTTTTCTTTTCCGCCAAGAATGAAATAGGCCAATACAATTCCATAAACCGGTTCTAAATTGGTCGTCAGCATTACGGTATATGGCGTCAGTTTCTGCATGACTTTTACAGATGCCGTAAAAGCATAAGCGGTACAGATAGAAGCTAAAATCAGAATCAAAATCCAATTATTAACCGTTAAAACAAAGAAATCCAAAGAGAATTTTTGTTGAAATAAAAAGTAAACAGTAATAAAAAATACACCTGCCAGGAATTCATAAAAGGAGATCACCGAAGGATCGTGATTTTCTATTAATTTCCCATTCATAAGGGTAAACAAAACACCCAGTATTATGGATGCCAAAGCATATAACATACCTTCCAGATAATTAACTTCAACTTTCATAATCAATGCCAATCCGGCAATAATAATAAGCCCAAAAAACACTTCATACCAAAGTACTTTTCTACCATAAAAAATAGGCTCCAGTATGGAGGCAAAAAAAGCACCCAAGGAGAAAACCGAAAGTGTAATGGACACATTAGAAACATGAATGGCTTTGAAAAAAAAGATCCAATGCAGGGCGATCAACAAGCCTACAAAAATCAATTTCAGAAAAGATTTAATTGGAATTCTAAATGATTTCTTTTTGAATACAATAAAAAGTGATAAAAAAACACTGGCAAAAAGCATTCGATACCAAACCAAAGCATCGGCAGTAATCGTGATCAGCGCTCCTAAAATAGCGGTAAAGCCCCAAATAAAAACTATGAAATGGAGGTTTAAGTAACTCTTGAATTTATCGTTTTGCATTTCGTAATAAATAAACGGCTAATATTCCGAAACCAATATTTGGTAACCAAACTGCCAACAGGGGCGGAATACTGGATTTCTCCGCCAGTACTCCAAATATTTTATCAAAGAAAACAAAGGCAAAAGCCAATGCTATTCCTATAGCCAGATTGATTCCCATTCCGCCTCTGCGTTTCATGGACGAAACGGAAACCGCGATAATCGTTAGAATAAATGCTGAAACCGGTACGCTGAATTTCTTGTACAAAACCACTAGATAGACATTGATATTAGAGGAACCGCGACTTCTTTCTTTGTCAATAAATTTGACTAATTTATCAAAAGTCAAGGTTTCTGCAATATATACCACGGGAGTTAAATCTTCTAAATCAAAACTAAAACGAGCGACTTTCTCCGGTGCTTTTTCAATTTTATCATTCAATTCCCCCACCGTTCTTTTGGTATAATCATACATTGTATAATTGCGCTGCTTTGGATTCCATTGTATTCTGCTGGCGGTGATTTTGTATACTAATTTCTCGTTTTTGAATTTTTCCAATGAAAAATTAAAAGCAATCTTAGACAACGGATTAAAGCTATTCACATAGATAAATTCCGTTTCGCTAATTTGTCTAAATACATCCGTATTATCACCTCTCATGGCCTCTTTCCCTCCTGTTTTCAGGTAGGTATATCTAAAATTGTTAAACCCTTCGCTGGATTTAGGAACAACAAAAAATCCCATCAACAAAACAAAAATAGAAACAATGGTAGCCCCAATTATGAAAGGCCTCAAAAACCGTGTAAACGAAATCCCCGAACTCAAAATGGCGATAATCTCTGTGTTATTGGCTAATTTCGAGGTAAACCAAATAATCGATAAAAACAGAAAGATCGGAAATAAGGAATTTGCAAAATAAATAGTGAAATGATAATAGTAGATCGCAATTTCAATAAATGGAACTTTATTCTCCAGCATGAAATTAATCTTCTCCGAAACATCAATAACAATTCCTATAGGTATAAACATTAACAACATAGCCGAAAACGTGGCTAAATATCTTTTTAGGATGTATTTGTCAATTATTGTTAGCATAAGGGTTTATTCGGTTAATCGTTAAAATGGTGAATCGGTTATTTGTTAATTTGGTGAATCGTTATTTGATTTACGAATAAACAATTAAACCTAAATTACAATACGGTAATACGGTTAAACAAATAACCGAATAACCGCTTAAACAAATTTACAGCCTTTGGTTCATATTCTTCACCATCATTTCTTTCCAAGGCTTGAAATCGCCCGCTAAGATATGTTTTCTAGCCTCACGAACCAACCACATGTAAAACCCAAGATTATGGATTGTAGCAATTTGTTTTCCCAAGTATTCGTTGGCAGCAAAAAGGTGACGCAAATACGCTTTAGTATATTCGGTATCTACAAAGGTGATTCCCATTTCGTCAACTGGCGAAAAATCAGCTTCCCATTTTTTATTTTTGATATTAATCGTACCGTTCGCCGTAAACAACATTCCGTTTCTGGCGTTACGTGTAGGCATCACACAGTCAAACATATCAATTCCAAGGGCAATATTCTCCAGAATATTTATCGGAGTTCCTACGCCCATCAGGTAACGGGGTTTGTCTTCGGGCAAAATTTCGCAGACTATTTCCGTCATTGCGTACATTTCCTCAGCCGGTTCTCCTACAGAAAGTCCGCCAATGGCGTTTCCTACTTGATTCGTATTCGCAATATATTCTGCTGATTGCTGGCGCAAGTCCTTATAACAACTTCCCTGTACAATAGGAAAAAAAGCTTGGTCGTAACCGTATTTCACCGGAACTTTATCTAAATGGGTCACACAGCGGTCTAACCAGCGGTGCGTCATTTTCATAGAGCGCTTTGCATAGTTATAATCACAAGGATATGGCGTACACTCATCAAAAGCCATGATAATATCAGCACCTATGGTACGTTGAATTTCCATCACATTCTCTGGTGTAAAAAAGTGGTACGAACCGTCAATATGCGATTTGAACTTCACTCCTTCTTCCTTAATTTTTCGGTTAGCCGAAAGCGAATACACTTGGTAACCACCAGAATCCGTCAAAATATTACGGTCCCAATTCATGAATTTATGCAATCCTCCCGCTTTCTCCAGAATTTCGGTTTGCGGACGCAAATATAAATGGTAGGTGTTTCCCAGGATAATATCCGGGTTTATATCTTCTTTCAATTCCCGCTGATGCACCCCTTTTACAGAGGCTACAGTACCTACAGGCATAAAAATTGGTGTTTCAATCACACCGTGATCAGTAGTAATGCTTCCCGCTCTGGCTTTAGACAGCGGGTCTTTCTTTAATAAATCAAACTTCATAGTAACGTTTTTCTTCCGATTGTTCGGCGGGCAAAGATAGGTTAATTTGAAAACTAGATAATTAGATAATTTAAAAAATTAATTAAGATATAGCAAATCAATTCGGGCGTGCCCTAAAAAGGTCGGGCTATTCGTTGCAATCTTTTTCTTGTTCTCGATGCTTCCGCTAAAAAGCGGAAACTCGAACCGACGAAAAAGGATTTCCACTTTTATCCCTCACGCAAAAAAGCTGCTATACATCAAGAACCATTGCAATATAACATAATATTTGTAAAAAAAATAGTATCTTTCAATCACAAAATCAATACGATATGATCTTGACAGCAAAACTCATTAAGCATAAAGACGAAAGCAGAATTGCCGTTTATTTCGAGAAAAATCAAGACCTGATTTCCAGAATAAAACAATTAGATGGAGCTCGATGGAGCCAGCAAAAAACCGTTTGGCATCTCCCGGACACCACTGAAAACAGAGAACGTTTCAACATAGAACCCATCGCAAATTCACTCCCTTCCGCCGAGGGAATTTTTCAAATAGAGAAATTCAAACAATGGCTTCGTTCTAAACGCTATAGCGAAAGCACCATAACTACCTATAGCGAAGCCTTAAAATCTTTCCTGATTTTCTATCGAGAAAAATCAGTTGTAGAAATCAATAATGAGGATGTGATTATCTACAATAACGACTATATTTTAAAAAATAATCTTTCGGCTTCGTACCAAAATCAAATTGTTCACCCCGTTGGATAAAAAAATTGAACTTATGTATTATTATGTTTACGTTTTGCTAAGTGAAAAAGATAATCAATTTTACACTGGCTATACTTCTGATTTAAAAAATAGGCT
>NZ_JBHZPZ010000027.1:0-32035 GCF_042787345.1 Flavobacterium xylosi
TATAACTGGAGTTATAGGGGTTAGGAATGTATTCCCTCGAATTCTAAAAACAACATCGATTCCACTTCTCAATTCCCCTCTTGAAATCGAAGATTCAACGACTCCAAAATTAAATAATAACTGGAGTTATAGGGGTTAGGAATGTATTCCCTCGAATTCTAAAAACAACATCGATTCCAGGATCACACTCCCCTCTTGAGAGGGGTTAGGGGTGTGTGAATTGAAAAATAATAACTGGAGTTATAGTGCTCGAGATGTGTGTTCCTTTGTTGAGTCCTAAAAACAACATTGATTCCACTTCTCAATTCCCCTCTTGAAATCGAAGATTCAACGACTCCAAAATTAAATAACAACTGGAGTTATAGGGGCTAGGGGTGTGTTTCTTTAACTCCAAAACAACATTGATTCCACTTCTCAATTCCCCTATTGAAATCGAAGATTCAACGACTCCAAAATTAAATAACAACTGGAGTTATAGGGGTTAGGGGTGTGTTCCTCAAGTCCTAAAAACAACATCGATTCCAGGATCACATTCCCCTCTTGAGAGGGGTTAGGGGTGTGTGAATTGAAAAATAATAACTGGAGTTATAGTGGTCGAGATGTGTGTTCCTTTGTTGAGTCCTAAAAACAGCATCAATTCCAGAATCACATTCCCCTCTTCAGAGGGGATAGGGGTGTGTTTTTTTTTATTCCTAAAAACAGCTGTAACTTGCGATTTTGATTAAATAATAATTGGAATGCGTTTCGTATTTTGAATGGCCAATCTCACTAATAATACAGTACTTGTAATTACAAGAGGCAATACAATCCATAAATGCGCTTTGTTTATTAGGATCACCATATAAATAGCTAACGATACAAGGTTGAATAAAGCCAAATTATATAGTCCTTTGCTATTCTTGGTATGGTAAAAATACAGTAATAACAACAAGCTTGGATTAAACAGCAATATGTTATAATTATACGCCAATTCCTCGTGAAACGAATAAAAACCAGCGAAGACGTAGAAGAGCCCCAATAAAGCCATAATGGTAAGGTAAAAAGCGGCAACAGGTTTCTTGTTTATTGCGATAATGCACCCTAGGAATAAAATATACGTATAAACATTATTCCACCAGGATCCTGGAACTTCAGTGGGAAACTCCAATATCGTTTTGTTTTCCCCAGCTAACGGGTGGTTCTGGTAGAAAACCTTTTTTAGACTTTTTTGTAATTCAAATGGCAGAAAAATTTGTGTTCCCAGACCATCTACTTTTTTTCCAAAAATGATGCTGGTACCTAATTTCTCATAAAAATGATTGTCGAAATAAGGAAAAAGGATCGTTCTGTAAGTGATATCAGTATCTGCGTTTTTTACAATTGCTTTGGTGTCTAATGTTGTATTAATTATATCGACGACCATGGATGTACAGTTTTTATCGATAAATTTATAGATATAGTGGCTTTCTCCCGAAGCTAAAGAAGTATTCAAATTATCAAACAATTTTTGTTTTAGCGGGTAAGGAATATTTAATTCTTGTTCGTACACGGATCTCCTGTCATACTGATATTCATTGATGAAATCAGCGTAAGAATGAGCCACAGCAAAATATTGTAAATCTCCTTTTATGAATTTCAAAACAAAATTAGGGGTGTTAAAGTCAAAAGCACCGTAATTGTATACGACATCTATGTTATTGAAAGGATCGCTGATTCGGATGGCGGTATGTCCAAAAAGCGAATAGGATTCATTTCCTGTGCCGCAAGTAAGAACGCTGACTTTTGCCTCTTTGGATAAAAGAAGGTTTTGGGCAAAGCTTACAGGTATAGTTAAAAACAAGAATAGGAAAAAAGAGATTTTCTTTAAAGAAGAGGTATTCATTTAGGATACGATTAAAATATGGAACACAGATTGCACAGCTTGAACAAATTTACACGGATTTTTTTTGTTCACCATATAAAAGTGAAAAGGAATTGTATTAATTTTCTTTTTTAGCTCACTTAACTTTAGTATCAATTGCGTTTGATAAGGCGGTTCGAATCTAAAAAGCAGCAAAAAATAGTCCGTGAGCACTTTTGTTTTTTTGAATAATCCAGCTTCGTGACGAAGTCTAATACGGAATCTGTGTTGAATTCTTACTGTGATTTTCTAGTCTAAGAATATAAGTGCGGTTGTAGCTTGTCATCTCGACGAAGGAGAGATCACACGTGTAGTCATAATTGGAGGTAATTTGATTTATTTCTTCTAGAAAATTTCTTCTTTTACCTCGATTACTAACAAGTTAATAACTTATTGGTATTCATGAATCTTCGATTTCAAGCCGCCATATTTTTATACTAAAAATCATTGGACGTATTTCACAATCTAAACCCAATCTTCCCCTGAAGAGATTTTTACTTTTTTTCTTGATGAAAAAGTAACAAAAAATATTTGTGGTTAGTATTGTTTTAAACAGGACAACAAGTTAATTTCTAAAAAGACTCAAATCTACTTTCACTGAAAAAATATTAGAGTATAAAGCATCACTTTGATTGCCTAAATCAGTTAGGGCATAATCAACCTGGATGCCTTTGTATTTAAAACCTAATCCAATATTGGGTTGGAATCCTACTTTTTCACTGTTGTCTAACTGTTGTACATTTTGAAAATTCCCCACTCCGGCACGCAAAAAAACCAAGTCTGTGTAGCCAAATTCAAATCCTATGGCGGGATCGATACTCACAAAATCAGTCGAGATTATATCATTGGTTTTGGTAAACCGCATGTTCATATTGGCAGCAGCCAAAATACTGTAATCATAATGAATGATAAATTTTTTAGCGATTCCAAGTTGCGCTTTAGGAGCTGTAATCTCCGTACTTTCAGGTAACTCCTGATTGTTTTCTGGGCTTGCATCAGCTATTTTTTTGTATTCGGCCTCGTCAATATTCCACACATTATAGGTGGTGGTAATATCACGAAGCATCAATCCAAATTGCCAGTTGTTTTTTTCGAATTGTATTCCTGCATCAAAACCAAATCCCCAGGAATTAGCAAACTTTCCTATAATTCTTCGAATTACCTTTGCGTTTACGCCATACTGAAATCCGGGAACCGGCAATTTGCGGGCATAGGAAAAGGTAAAACCATAATCGGCTGTAGAAAAAAGACTGATTCTATTGTAGTCAATATTACCTTGGCTGTCAATTAATTCCGTTGTATTTAAAATATCATCTACACCAAAACGAATTAAAGAAATCCCCCAAGCACTTCGGTCATCAATTGGGCTTCCATAAGCCATATAATCGTATTGGGCAATATTCGCAAAGTAACTAGCATGCATTAACGAAACTTGGCTGTCCTCCAGGTGGATTAAGCCCGCTGGATTCCAATAGCCTGAATTGACATTATTTGTGGAAGCCACCACCGTATTTGACATGCCTAATGCTGCAGCATCAACGCCAATATTCATAAACTCGTTGGAGTATTTTCGGACTGCCTGACTGTAATGAGCAGTGCAAACCAAAAGCAATAGAAATAAGAAAGCTTTTTTCAAATGGACTTTTTTTACGAACTGGAAGGTTGGTTTAATTTTTATCAAAAATATAATTTTTTACTGAGCTTATTTCTCCCCTGAACTAAATAAATTTAGTAATGAAATAACAGCTGTTAAAAGGGAATGCGATTTACTTTATTCAATTCTATTATTACTATTATTTCGACTTATTTACTTAATAAACAATTAAAAGTTAAATGTTAACGGGCGGAGAATTCCCCTCTTGAAATCGAAGATTCAACGACTCCAAAATTAAATAACAACTGGAGTTATAGGGGTTAGGGATGTGTGTTTGTTTAAAATGCAAATGTTTCATTTTTTTAATCCTACCCTAAAGTATTCGCAGTCGTTAAAAACTACAACAAACTTTGAGCTTATTAGACTTACTATTGGTATTTAAGTAAGTAACTCGATTGTTATTAATTCAAACAACCCTTTCCGGGTTTAAAACCCGCAAAGGGTTATGCAAACCGTTGTCGTTAAAAATCTCTAGTAGAAAACGTACATTTCCTTCACTTATTATGCTAAATTTGCCAACGTAAGATCCCTAAACGTTGTACCTATGAATATTAAAAAACACATTCCGAATTTAATCACATTGCTCAACCTTTTTTGTGGCTGTATAGCGATCGTTTTTGCGGCTCAACTGGATTTCGAAATGGCTTTTTATTTTGTTTCTCTTGGGATATTTTTAGATTTTTTCGATGGTTTTTTTGCCAGGTTATTTAAAGTGTCCAGTCCGTTGGGATTGCAATTGGATTCTTTGGCAGATATGGTTACCAGTGGTGTAGTGCCTGGGTTTGTAATGTTTTTTTTACTGTCCAGCAGCCAGCAGGAGCTGTCCTCCCATCCTATGATTCCGTATCTGGGATTTATTGTCACTTTGGGTTCTTGTTATCGTTTGGCTAATTTTAATATTGATACGCGTCAAACGGATTCTTTTATAGGCTTGCCTACTCCAGCCAATGCACTGTTTATTTTAAGTTTGCCTTTGGTTTTAAAATATTCAGATTCCCTATTCACTCTGGAGATTTTGACAAATCAGTTTGTTTTACTTGCCATAACGGTGTTAAGCGCTTACATCCTGAATGCCGAGATTCCGTTATTTTCGTTAAAACTTAAAAAGTTTAACTTTAAAGACAATGCCCTTCAAATTGTCTTTTTAACGCTTTCGGTATTGTTATTGGTTTTCTTTCAATATTTAGGAATTCCTTTGCTGATTATTCTTTATGTTTTGCTATCGGTAGTAAATAATAAAAGGGCGATAAAGTAGTTTTTGAATGAGAAAAAAAGTGGTAAGAAAAAGAACAACGGTAGTTCGTAAACCCAAAAAGAAAGCGAGTACTTTCTCTGGGAAGTTTTTGCGGTATTCACTGGTTGCTTTTTTTGTCGTACTTCTTGTTGGTACTGTGTATCATTATCGCAATGGTCTGGCTTATTATTTCAGTTTCAAATCAGATAAAGCTTTAAAAGAAAAAGCCGAAGCCAAACGTATTTCAGACGTTCGTAATTTTCAAGTTTTAGAAAATCACGAAGGAAAAAGTATCGGTTTGGACGTTTCTGAATACCAGGGAAAAATTCAGTGGTCTTATGTAGATACTTTAGAAAAAAAATACCCTTTAGACTATGTGTTTATTCGGGCAACCGTAGGAAAAGACAGGAAAGACCGTCAGTTTAAACGGAATTGGCTTGGCGCCAAAGAAAATAAAATGATTCGGGGAGCGTATCATTATTACCGTCCCAACGAAAACTCCCTCGAGCAGGCAGAACTTTTTATTACAACAGTTACCCTCCTGAAAGGAGATTTACCACCTATTTTAGATATTGAAAAACTGCCTAAAAATCAATCACTAGACAGTTTGAAAGTCGGCTTGAAACGATGGTTGAAGGCTGTGGAATCACATTATAAAGTGAAGCCTGTTATCTATACTGGTGAAAAATATTATGATGATTTTTTGAAAGAGGAATTCAGCGATTATCTCTTTTGGATTGCCAATTATAATTTTTATCGAGAAAAAATGGATCCCGACTGGCTATTCTGGCAATTTACGGAGAAAGCTTCAGTTCCGGGGATAAAAGGGAATGTAGATATCAATATTTATAATGGTGATTTACAGCAATTACAGTTCATTACTGTGGAGTAGTTTGCAGTGTTCAGTGATCAGTGTTCAGTATGCACAGTGGTCAGTGATCAGTGGTCAGTGATCAGTTTCAGATATCTTTATAGTAATAAGTTTGCAGTTTTCATTCGCATTCCCTGTATATAGTCTCAGTTTATAGTTTTCGGTCTCAGTTCGCATAATTCTAACGTAGAAATGCTAGCCTCTTCCGACTTTATACCATTGACTAGTATACATATTAGTCCGCTAGTTTTTTTTATATCGAGCGCAATCGAGATGCAATAATGGTTCTCTAAAAAAACTGACCACTGCGACTGAACACTGACCACTTCTTTTATAACTGACCACTGATTACTGAATATTGTTCACTGATTACTGACCACTAAAAAAAAGACTGACCACTAAAGACTGACCACTACAAAAATCTGAACACTGAACACTGATCACTGAACACTAAAAAAAACTGACCACTAAAGACTGAACACTGATCACTGATCACTGAACACTAAAAAACTGACCACTGACCACTGACCACTGAACACTAAAAAGACTGAACACTGACCACTGAACACTGACCACTAATAACTGAACACTGACCACTGAACACTGAAAAAAGACTGACCACTGATCACTGACCACTGATCACTAATAACTGAACACTGACCACTGACCACTGATCACTGAACACTAAAAAAGACTGACCACTGATCACTAAAAAAGACTGACCACTGATCCCTACACCACTACACCAAATTTTTGAGGATTTAAAATCATATAATTAATTAGCTTCCCAACCTCATTACTTTCGTTTAATAATTCGTCGTAAACACTTTCGTTTATATAGTTGCATTTAAGTGAAAACTCAAGCCAAACTTGAGTCTCTGAATTTTCGGCATCTGAATCGGTTAATTTGCTATGAAAATTTTTGGGATAGACTCTTTTTCTATAGGATTCTGCTATATTAGCCGACACACTTCTGGAAGAACGTCTAATTTGATCCGTTAGTGAATACATTTCTTCTTTTGGAAACCGTTTTGTTATTTCAAAAATTTTCATAGCTAATGAAAATGATTTCTGATATGCTAATAAATCTTGGAATTTCATATTTAGTTATTTAAAGCTGATTACTAAAAAACTGATCACTAAAATCTGATCAACGAACACTGACCACTAACCACTGATCACTAAAACCTGAATACTGATCACTGACCACTAAAAAAACTGAACACTGACCACTGATCACTGAACACTAAAAAGACTGATCACTGACTACTAAAAAAACTGAACACTGACCACTGATCACTGAACACTAAAAAGACTGATCACTGATCACTGAACACTGATCACTGATCACTGACCACTAAAAAAGACTGATCACTGAACACTAAAAAACCTGAGCACTAAAAAACCTGAACACTAAAAAAGACTGAACACTGAACACTGATCACTGATCACTAAAAAATCTGAACACTAAAAACTGAACACTGAAGACTGAAGACTGATCACTAAAAAAACTGAACACTGATCACTGATCACTGACCACTAAAAAAGACTGATCACTCTTTTAGAACTGAACACTAAATAAACTGACCACTGATCACTCTTTTAGAACTGACCACTGAACACTATTCCTCTTTCTTAACTCTATTCGGACTCCCCAACTGCACATTCAACAACGACAACGAATACACAAACGCAGGCGCCGCGGTTCGCATCGCGGCGTGATTAATGGTTAAAAACCAGAAAGCAACAAAACACAACATAAACATATTAAACTTATTTTCCAGATACAAAACCAGCGGGGTAAAAAAGAGGATAAGTAAGCCTAAGATTCCTAAGGTACCATGCTCCGCCAGCATCCGGGTAATTTCATCATGAGATTGTACTTTATCTCCTATTTTTTGCGCCCTAATTTCTACCCCTTTACCTACCCCGGCTCCAAAAATAGGATTCGCAAAAAAAATTGCAAGTTCGTCACGCGCTATATCTTCTCTACCGGTCAATTGACTTGATTTTACTCTCCCTTTAGCATCCTGATTCGCATAGCGCTTATCAATAAGCCCACCGGTTTGAAAAGAGGTGTAAACCCAAGTTGCCATTAGGGCTAAAGTCACAAAGACAACAATATAATTAAGTTTTACTTTACCCCGATAATTAGATTTAAAATACAGGAAAAGCAATAACAAAACAATCATCATAAAACCGGTAATCATCCCTCCCCTAGAAAAAGTAAGCATCCCCCTGTAAGTGACATTGAAAGCAATAATTAAATTCGTTATTAACATAAACTTAGTTGGAGACTCTAGGATAACCCTGGAAAAAAAAATAAACATGCCCAACCCCAGAAACGTCGCCACTTGATTCGGTCCATAGCCTCCGGAGGTTTCAAAATTCGATTGCGTACTGGTGATTACATCTCGAACGTTAGGGGTATACAAGGTTAAATAGACCATACAGCTAATGATAGGTAGTCCTAAGCTTAACAAAATACTATTCATCTGTTCCAAAGCTATTTTTCGTCTGTACGTATACAAGGAAGCTAATGCCAAACAGACCGGCCCGGACATATAGAAGGCAATAGTCTTTCTGACATTGTTATCAAAATTCAATACAAAGGTCGAAAGGACGATACTCGGCACCAATAATAACAAAAAAATCCAATAAGGCGTTGCCCCTTTGGACAATCCACTATAATACATGCCGATAAAAAGAAAAATCATCACCCCATATTTGGAAAATTCATAAGATATGTTCCCGTCTGTCATCCGTAAAAGCACTTCACTCCCGGTTATATAGGCGGCCACCATTAAGGCTTGGTGATTCCTATTTTGGGTTTTTATAACAAAATAAATCCCTAGTATAAAGATGGAATAACCATATAATTTTGCCGTAAAAGGAAGCACATACACCATAATACCTATGGCCACATGAAATAGAATTAAATACAGATAAGATTGTTCTTCTTTTTTCATTTTAAATAGTTTGTAACCAATCTAAATATTTTTTTACCACTACATCTTCTGCATAATTTTCGGTAACGGTATCATAAAGCAAATTCCCAAAATCAGTTCGCAAGACATCATTTTCTATCAATGTGACGACAGACTTATAAAATAATTGTTCCTGATTGGCAAGGATAAGAAAACCATTTTTTCCATTTTGAATTACAGACGAAATTTCTCCTACATTAGTCACTACAACAGGTTTTTTATGCAAACCATACTCCAAAATGGCCATGGGCAAACCTTCGGATTGAGAAGTTAGTATGGCGATGGTGGATTGATCGAGAATATTTTTCATATCTTGTTTCGTGCCGTAAAGAAACACATTTTTTTCAAGATGATGTTCAATGATTAACGATTGAATTTGTTTGGAATAATCATCCTGAAAATCTTTTCCAACCAAATGAAAAGTCCATTCAGGATGGGATAATTGCATTTTTTTAGCCACCTCCATCAATAAAAAATGATTCTTTTGAACCCTCAAATTAGCCAAACAAACAATCCGCTTTCCATCAACACCCTCCAATACAGTATATGCGGTAATATTCTTTTCTTCAGAGGGAAAATTAGGCAAATAAATAGCGTTCTTAAAATGTAAATTTTCCTGAGCCCAAACTTTTAGCTTTTGATTGACCGCAACAATCCCGCTAAAAAAAGGAGCAATTAATCGTAAAGCCAGTAAGGGTCTTTTATTTAAAAACTCACTGTCCCCATAGTGGTCATGCCAAATTATTTTAATCGAAGGATGAACTAACTTTAGAAGAAAGGCTAGAAAAAAAGAAGTACTGTGTGCATGAACTAGGGTAATGCTATTTACTCGTACATAATTTCTCAACGTATAAAGAGCTTTAAAATCAATGATTTTAATTCTATTCAAAAACAAATAGGAAACACCATCATCAACCTGATTCAAAAGGGGTCCCTCTTTACGACTAACCACTAATCCAGAAAAATCAATTTGTTTAGCCAAGGCATTCGCATAATTGACCGCCATGCGCTCGGCTCCGCCTGCTTCTAAACTGTCTATTATTTGAAGTATCCTCATTTTTGTAATATCCAACCTTTAAAATCCAAATAACTCATTTTCAGAGGACCTCTTATATTAAGATGTTTGCCCGTACTGTTTAATCGATTTCCATCATAAACATAATAGTAATGATCGGCGTCTATTCGTTGTACATCCAAATGATGCATTCCGGCATTAAATACGGCTATATTTTCATTAGCCTTTAAATAAAAAGGTTGCTCTCTTTCTACATCATAAGTTCCATCATGAAAGGAAAAACGATACAAAGATACCCCATACCCATACCCTTTGGTGCAATTTTGCACGGGTAAAACCAATCCTTTTTTATCCGCAAAAAAACGGCCACCCCCTCGTGCCTCAGTTCCTATCAAAGCAATTGGTTTTTTTTTATGTAATTTCCATTTACCAAACAGCGAGTCGGCCTGATAGAGGTACATATTTTTTTCATAATCGGTGGCTACTAAAATATTCAAAGAGTCCGACAAGTAGATGGAAGGATCGACGAGGGCAACATTGGCGATCAAAGTATCACAAATCCTCCAGTCATAAGGAAAATGATGTGCTTTATACAGCAACACCGCATTTGCCTGTTTGGACTCCGGTACCATATAAAAAGCATTTTTATATTTAAAAACTTGCGGATAGGACAGATGGAATTTTTCTTTTAAAACAGTTCCTCTATACTGATATCTTTTTCCATCTGTTGAGGTCAATAAACCAACAACACCATTAGTTTTATTTTTTTTATGCTCAAAAAACAGATAAAAAGTGTCTTTTTCTTTAACAAAAAAGGGATCGGCAAGAAATACGGTACTGTCATTTTGAGCTTGCAACTTTTCGATAGAATAAATGGAGTTTTGATCCACGGCAATCTGTTCAGGATAACCAGCTGACTCGCCATAACCTATGGACCACCCCCCCCCGTCTTGTTGAAAAAAAGGAGTTCTATAGTTGATTATAGCTAGCAATGCAACCACCAAAAAAAGAAACCCCAATAGGTAGTACTTTTTCATTTAATTCTTTTTGAATCGGGTTTTAATAAATCCATAATTTCTCGTTCAAAAACATCCAAAGTATAGTTCCGGGACCAATCCGAAGCGTTTTTACTTTTAGTATCAAAATCCGTTGGAGCATGCAATAGCGTTTCAATCTGTTTAGTATCTTCTACCAAATCCATAGCTAACAAAATCCCTCTTTTCCCTTGATCTAGCATAAAAGGCACACAGGACACAGGTGTTGCCAATGGAACACAGCCCCAAAACATTCCCTCCGCAATCGCTTTTGGCCAGCCCTCACTATCGGAAGGCAGAACCACGAAATGACTATGTTGATAGGCTTTTTGAACGGTATCCTTGGATTGATTCCCATGTAATTCTATTACGGCTTCTATTTGATGGGCTGTAACATACTGTTCTAATGCAGTACGTTCAGTTCCTTCTCCATATAAACTAAGGTATACATCATATCCTTTCTTAGATAGAAATTCCACTAGTTGAATTGCATACAAAGGATTTTTCCCTATCACTAAAGTGCCCACAAAAACAAAAGCAATACGTCCTTTGACCTCTTTTTTAGAAATAGGTAATTTATCAATTTCTTGATAGGTCGCAGTAAAAAAAGGCTTAATATTTTTAGAACTGCCTTCCCAATCACCATAAACCAAAACCTGCATATTTCGGGTCAGAAACGTATTACCTAATATCCATTGCTGCAATTGATAAGTCCAGGGCTGTTTTGACTGAGGATCCCAATTACCGGCATATTTCGCCGTTTTTAGTTTATTACGAAATGCTATTTGAATTATAGAACCCAGAAATCCCACATTACCCGGGCATCGCAAATGAATATGATCCGCATTTTGCATAGCTTTAAAAATTGTCCAGCTTATTCTTGGTATTTTTAGAACGGCTCTAAAAAGGCCATTTAAACTCAAAACATCAAAGCCCTCAATCGCTATAAATTGAATGTTTTCATGTTGATATTCAGTATCTACAGGAGTTTTTTCTGCCTGTACTAAAGGAGCCACCACTATCAATTTCTCCACATACTTTGCCCAAACATTCATTTCACTGACATACGGGGCATAAGCAAAGTAATTATTATCCTCAATGATATGAGGAACGTGGGTAATGATTGCGAATTTCATTCATTCAATTTTTTCCTATCCTGTATAACGGATAATATTCTTTTAATATAATTCTCTGGGTGCAAATATTCATAACTCCATTTCATATTTTCATTACCCATTTCAATATAATATTTATCTTTTAAAAGATACTCAATTTTATCCGGCAACTCAGTGTAAGAAGAACGAGAAGATAATTTTTCATAATTTATATGTTCCTTAAATCTTTCAAAAGAAATATTCAAAGGAGTTGTTATGACAGCCTTACCATACAATAAATATTCTCCAATTTTCCATCCTGGCGTATCCTTCAAACCATCATCTGCTATACCAATATTAAAATTACATAGTGTGTTTAAATAATTATTTTTTTTTGAATCCCTTGAATCTAATAAAAGATCAGGTGCCATTTTTATTGCTAAATCATCCGCAAACAAACCAACTGATGAATTTGTAAATTTTTTTTTTATTATTCTGCATGCATTAATTCTAAATTGATTTTGTAATCTTCTCCGTTCTTTTTCTTCTGAATCTGAATGGTTATCTGGATTCCACAATCGGGTATGAAAAATCACATTCCCTCCTGTATCGTGCACTTCTTTGGGATACCTTCTGATATCTAAAACACCATGAGAAGACTTTGTAAATAACGTATACTTATCGAATGCTTTGAATACTTCTAGCCTGCTTGACTTGTCAAATAACAAATCACTTTTTAAATTCATTAATAAAGAATGGCATTTATAAGCCATTGGAACATTAAAATGCAGCGGATAAATATTCTTGACGTTATCTTTTTTGAGAAGAGATCTTTTAAAATAATAACTAAAATTTTCTGGTAAATCTATGAATACTGTATCATCAGAATAATCGAAAAAAACACTTTCCATTCCTACAAATAGAATAGCTCCATTAAAAGCAACACTTTTGTTACTAACAATCTTTATCTCTAATTTTTCCTTTTGACAAAAATAAAAATAGGAATAAATAAGTTGGTTCAAATGATGCGTCCAAGTTGAAATCTCTAATTGCATTTAATTTATTTTTAAGTTGAAATTGAAGTATATTTTTATACAATTTTAATTCTATACATAACAACCATTGCGATCAAAGATCTTTATTATAATGGTACCGTTCTGTTTTAAAAGTAACAGGTATTAAATCATATAAGCCTTATAAAAAAAAGCCGGTATTGGTCCCTAATGTAAAACTGATGACTTAGATTTCCAAAAGTTTTCCTTAAAACATTTACTAAGAAAACTATTTTTTTTGCATCAACATAGTCAGATGCATACAGCTAAACATTACACGATCAGAAGTGAATGATTTATCCCAATCTTGTTTGTGCCATTTTTGCCCGATTATCTTTTTCTTATTTTCGGAAATGGGTAAAATATCTAAAAAAGCAACCCATTTTGACTTACCTAAAACACCTCGTCTTTCAATAATGTTAAATGCGTTCTTGTATTGATAAAACGTTTTTTTGGTTAATGGCCATTCCCAAGCCGCATCCGATTGAAAAGGACGATAAATAGCTCTTATTATTTTGATAGGCAAACTAGTTTCTAAAGGGTCATAACTTATAATAGTTCCATTAGTCGCCAATTTTTCATTAAGTCTATCGATCAAAATAGTCGTATTTTTGAAATGATGCAAAACACCATAAGCGTAGATTAAATCAAAATCTTTTTCTAAAAAATCAGGAGAAAGAAAATCTACCGCTTCGGCTTTAGCATTCGGTAAAAATTTAAGTTTCTCTTTTAATTTTTCAATAGCAACATCACTCAAATCAATTCCTAAATACTGCTTTGAATGTTCTGCAAGGTAATAAGACCAGTAATTTCCTGTAAAGCAACCCAAATCAAGTACTTTTTTATTAGATAAATCGCCAAACCATTCTTTATGCAGTAAGTACGCTTGATCCTGTATACCAACATTTTTCCTAATTTGGTTTAGAAGCCCATTTCTAAATTTCGCCCAAATTTTAGTAAAAAAATTCTGCTTAATATTGTTATAGAATTCCTTCTGTTTTTTATTAGTTTCTAAAATAGCTTCGGTTGTCTCCATTTTAATTCTTTTGGTTTATTTAACATTAAACTCCACCACCCTAATGTTCTACCTGTAGCCTCAGTAAAAGCTTCTTTTTTATTACTGGAAGTAAATGTATTGCTAAATCTGATTATTGTCAACAATATAGTGATAGAATGCCACTTTAATTTTGCGTTTAAAGACGGTTTTGGATTCTTGATTCGCCACACATACCACCCATTTCTGACGACCATTTTACCGTATTTATATGAATTGGGTCTTCCGGATGGGTGGTGAAAGTGATTTAACTGCACTTTTGTATTGACCACATTCTTACCAAACTGCAAAGCCCTGATACAAAAATCAGCATCTTCATAAAGTCCGTACCCTTCAAAGTAAGTAGAGAATCGCAAAGAATCAAATACTTTTTTTCGAAATGCAAATGACATACCTATTAGTAAATCGACTTCGTATGTTTTGCCGTTTAAAGGAAATCCACAGGTTTTACCATGCGAATAGTCAGGCATTTTTCCCGGACCAAGATTAGATTGCAATCCTAGATAATTACGCATTATATTGCGCTGCCCTTCCTTATACACAAATCCCTCAAACTGAAAATAATGATTAGAATCATATTTTTTATTGAATTCTGTCAAGCTCCAGCCATTTTCATTAATCGCAACGCCTCCAACACCGGAGATCTCTGGATTGTCTGCAAACGTTTTGATTAATTCTTCAAAATAATTTGGCGTCAATTCAGTATCATCGTCCAAAAATGCTACAACAGTACTGCTAAGCGCTACTTTATCCAATCCATAATTTCTTTGTTTAGTTAAACCGCGAAAATTTTCTGGAACTAAAAAATAACAAATATTCTTAAACTGATTTCCCTCCAACATCTGTTCAGTCTCCCGATTTGTTGACCCGTCAATGATTATAATTTCATCAGGATACACCATCTGCTTCTGCACTGAAAGCAAGAGCTGCAATAGAGAGTGAGGACGCATATAAGTACAAATAATTAGAGAACACTTCATGCTTCTTTTTTTAATTCATTAGCCCAAAAAATGCTTTGCTTCCATTGCTTTTTAAAATGGGTGTAATAATGAAACGGATTTTTAATATTCTGATATTGATAATACTTGAAGAATAAAATGGTTTTATAACCCAATCGCTGTTCATCTGTAGTATGCAAAATTTTATACAACATGATTGTTGGGGAAGGTTTGGGTTGCACAGCATCATTTTGCCATTGTAAAACAGGTTTGGTTCTAAAACCGCCAATAGTAGCTTTTAAATGCAATATTTCCGGCTCCGGTAGATACAAAACATCTGTGCCCGTATTTCGCAATTGCATCCCAAAATCACCATCCTCACCGTAACCAAATTCTAATGCCATATTAAATTTGACTTTTTCCAGAAGATCTCTTTTGATAATACTGTTGCCAGCACCAAAAGTGAGCCATTGAATTACATTAAAGTATTTTTTTCTTTCATTCTTTTGAGGATAAGAAACTGTCACAACTGGGCTTCCAAATTGTTTTATTAGTTTAAAAGCATCAACCAATAAACTAGGGCTAAAGCGATTATCATCATCTGCTAGAAATACCCATTCACTTTCAGTTTGATGCAAAGCTAAATTTCTTGCATTACAGGCACCGGATTGATGAGTGAAAATATGCTGAATATGGAATGGCCATTTTTCTGCAGTAATATATCCCAATTCAGTCGTGCTTCCTTCTAATGGATTTTGTTCCACTATAATGATTTTACGAGGCAGTTTTACTTGCTTAGCAAAATCTTTCAATACATCATATAAATAGCTGCTCCTTCCAATGGTCGGAATAATAACATCAATAGTTCCAGCAGTAACAACCACTCTCGAGGATTGAACGACAATACCATCTAAGTTTATTGATCTGCTATTTCTATTCTTATAAAACAGAGAAATAATCATGGGAAATACTGGAAATTTTCTTCCGTACAGAAGGAAGTTCAACAGCAATAAAAATACCCATCGTGTTTTGTAGTGTTGTTTTACAAAACGAAAAAGAACAAACGTATTTTTCTTGTCCAGATTAATAGTGGCGGGATGCTGTTTTAAAAGTTTAGGTTCTGAATAACATAACAAGCCTTTTGGCATGGATAATTTTGCTAAAGAACATAAAAAATAATCAAAATTTTTCTCGCTGGGAATTTCATCTTTTACAATAGAAAAAACAGCCGAATGAATGCCTCCAACCCAACTGCTCATTTGCCACGTTGGAAAGGTTACAGTAGTATTTACTCTCGCAAAAGGAGACTCATCGATATAACCAATATTTTTATCTAAAAAAGAACTGCCAAAAGGATTATAGGAAAACAATAATTTTTTATGGTGAAATAATTTTTCAATTTCAGAAATATTCAATTGTTCTTTTAGACTCAAATGACACCAAACTAAAATTTCATCTGGAAAGTCATTAGCCAATAAAGTCATAAATGAAGCTATAGATAAATGGGAGTTCTTTTCAATTTCAAAAGAATCAACATTACTTAATGCGACAACTGTAGTATCATTATGATAAAGAATTATCATACTACTATTTTTTTAAAGAGAGTCCAGCAAACGTTATGATTTCATTTTTCCGAAATCGAACCGTTTGATAAGGATAATTCATTTTTTTGAAAAAGGCTTCTACTTTAATATAAGTAGCTGCCCCTTCAACGATATGATAAGATGCAATGGCAAAATTAGGGCTTAGACTTTGTATCGTTTCCTCACATCCGGCCAAAGCTTCAATTTCGGCACCTTCGATATCCATTTTTATGAAATCTAATTTTTTAATGTCATTATTTGCAACCCAATCATCAATTCGTACGGCTTCTTTTTTAACACATTTATCACTATTTGGAATCCAAACAGCAGAAGACCCTACTGTACCTGCTTCATAAAAATCAATCCACTTGTTTTCGTTCCAAAGTAACAAATTTTCAATTTTAATATTCCCTGGAAGATCTTTGTTTAAATCTATATTACGATCAATCCGCTTTACATTATAAGCGTCTGGTTCAAAAGCATAAACAATCCCACCTTTACCTGCCAATTTAGAAAATAAAATCGACAAATGGCCACAATTGGCTCCGGCATCAAGAACGACATCAGTTTCTTTTACTTTATAAAAATGCTGGTAATAATTAAAATCCGGCGCTATAAAATATAAAGCTTCATGGGTTATCATAACTAAATCCTCAAAAGTAGTTTTATAAGCAACCGAAGTTCCCGTTCCTTGTACTAATTCATAAAAAGTATCTTTCGGTTTATTGATACTGTAATAGCCCAATTTAATTTTCTCTTTTATTCTCCCACTTGGAAAAATGGCACTAATAATTTTTTTTATCTTTTTCTTCATTTTGATGCAATAACATTTTTATAAAACAACAAACTTTGTTTAGCAACGATAGATATACTAAATTTCTCTTCTACTTTTTTACGGGCTTGTATACCAAATTCACTTTGCAAATTTAGATTTTCAAGCAAGCTGATAATTTTATTCGCATACGCCTTATGTTGTGTCGGATGTTCCAAAAAACCACTAATTCCATCATCAAGAACCTCAGTCGCCCAGCCAATATTGGAGGCTACAATAGGTTTCTTCAGCGCCATCGCTTCTAGCCACGAAACAGGCAGGGCTTCTGCAAATGTAGGAAAAACACATACATTTGCTTGTTCTATTGCCTTTTTTATTTCACTATAAGGAACACTTCCTAAATACGTTACATTATTAATGGCTTCTGATGAAAATAGTTCTTGCATAAGTTGCCATGTTGAATCTATTCCAGAAATAATATCGGAAGCATCCCTCCCTATCAATACTAATTTTACATTTGATTTTTTTTTAATCACTTCGTTAAAAATCAGCGGTAACTCTAACAATCCTTTCTTTCGAATTAAGGTTCCAAAATAAAGAACAGTAGGCAAAAGAGTCGTGTTCTGATGTTCAACTTCAAAAGTAGTACAATTAATACTATTTGGAATAATGGTGAATTTTTTATCTAAACCAAATACTTGATTAGTCAAATCAGCTGTAAACTGACTCACAGAAAGCAAACCATCCGCCTGCTGTAAAGCGCGTCTTTCATGAAATTTATTTTTCCATTTGACAGGACGCTGATCCAAATGACAAAAATAAGTGTCCGAACCGTTCAATCGAATAACTAAAGGACATTTTTTAGGAATTATAAAAGAAGTAATCCCTGTCCAATCGGGTGCTTCAACCAAATCAATTACTTTTTGCTGATGTAAGGTATTAATTATTCTTTGGAGTTTTTTTCGGGTAAAATACCACGACAATCCTTTTAATTTCACGTTCCGGATTTGCTGGATGCAAATACCGTCATCATCAAAAACACCTTCTTGGTTCTGACCATACACCAAAACTCGGACCGAACAACCTTCCGCTAAAAGTCCTATAGCCAGATTTTTGATACTGGTCCCTATACCACCAGAGCTACCCGTTTTCGGATGTGGATATTCTGGAGTCAGAAAGGCTACTTTCATATTTATTTTTTAAAAAAATCTTTTATAATTACGGTCGTAAACTTACGCGCACCATTATCATTCAGATGGCCGCACGACGAAAAATACTGATCGCCTTCCACTGCATTTTCATAATTATGAATTTCAGGATAGATCGAACTTACTTTCTGAAAATAATCCAATCCCTTAACATTAGAACACATGGGTGTCATAACGGCAATTAAGTTAATATTATTTTCTTTGCAAATTTGCTTGATTTCTTCGTAATAGCTATTTTGTAACGGTTTTAAATTCGTTAAATCATTTTTCATATTCGCATTCGGATTTTTACCTAAAGGATAGTATCCTCTATGATTCAAAAGCTTTGTTGGTTTTGCAGACACGGTATTATACATTTCCCTAAAACCAATTTGGGGGGCAAAAACAACATATCTGTAAAAAGGAATATAATAATTAGCCCAAAAATGAGGCTGTTGGGCAAAATGGGATTCAATCACTTTAGAACGGTGAATATAGGGTAAAAATTTAGAAGCAACACTCTCAGACTCCTTTTCATTAGCCAAATTCAAATCAGCTTCCAGAATCACATTTTTTATTTTATAATGGCGCTCTACCATTAATTTCAATAATAAAGAAGCTTCAAACAAATGGCCGCCACTTATCCCATAATTAAAGGTTTTCAATCCTTTCTCTTCAAATAGTGGTGCTACAAAATGATTATTCGCCCTTGAAGATCCTAAAATCACTACATCATAATTCCTCGCCTTTGAATTGTAAACATAATCTATTTTCCCTCTATGGGAAGATTGCAAATAAACTTGTGTGTAAGCTATATCTAACACTACTAGCACCAGAAAGGTCAGTAGAAGTATTTTGATTGTAAAAATTATAAACCGTTTCATTATTCTTTTATTCTCTTTTATATTTGTAAATATATTGTAAATTAATTATTTTATCTCCACCCATAAAAAGGCATAATTTCCTTTTTATTTGGTAAACCCTGCAGGGAAGAAGGCGAAAAACAACTTTATAATAATTTCAATTCTGCTTTAAATTTTCGACTCCCTTTAGGGCTGGGGTAAAACGAAATTTCACATTCCTTATTTTCTTTTTTCTTACCCCCGCCATAAAGGGCGTAAAAAAGGAATATACACTATCGCATTCCACGATATCCTTAATTTTCGGCTCCCTTTAGGGATGGGGTAAAACGAAAATTTACATTCCTTATTTTCTTTTTTTCTTGCCCCAACCCTAAAGGGAGAAAAAAAGAAAGAGAACGCTATACTATTTCAAGACCGCCCTAAATTTGCAATTCCCTTTCCAGTCGGGTTAAAACGAAAATTCACGATGCCATCTTAATAAACATTTTAATTTTATCTATAACTTCTGGTAACTTCAACATTATTTCCTCATTTGTGAATCGAATTACTTTTAACCCTTGAAATTCTATATCATTTGTTCTTTTTTCATCTAAAAGCCGTTGCTCTTCTTCCAGATGATACCCTCCATCTATTTCAATAACTAACTTTAGGGAATGACAATAAAAATCAGCAATATAAATATTAAGAGGATGCTGCCTCCTAAATTTATAACCTTCTATCTGGTTATTTTTTACTGCTAACCAGAGCTTTTCTTCAGCTTCTGTTAAATTTCCTCTTAATTTCTTTGCATTTGAAAAAATCTGTGGAGATGCTCCTTTCCACATATGATCTGATTTAAGCGAATTCTTATCCATACACTGATAAAAAAATTGATTCAAAAATAATGCGACTTTTGACAAATTTTTGACTCCCTTTAGGGCCGGGGTAAAACGAAAATTTACACTTTTTCCCAAATTTTCGACTCCCTTTAGGGCCGGGGTAAAACGAAAATATATACTTTTTTCCAAATTTTCGACTCCCTTTAGGGCCGGGGTAAAACGAAAATTTACACTTTTTCCCAAATTTTAGACTCCCTTTAGGGCTGGGGTAAAACGAAAATTCATACTTTTTTCCCATTTTTGACTCCCTTTAGGGTTTAGGGCCGGGGTAAAACGAAAAATTATACTTTTTTCCACATTTTCGGCTCCCTTTAGGGCTTGGGGTAAAACGAAAATTCACATCTTAAAACTGAAAATAAATAAATTCTTTATAATCAGAATACGTCCCCAGCGCTACAATCGCAGCAATACACAACGTCACTTTCAACCAACTATAGCTGCCTGAAATAGGTTCAATTTTAGTTCTTGCATTCCATTCCACAAGAATAAAAATAAAAATCAATAATAGAAGTTCATAACTGTAGCGTTCATTTTCCAGATATTGTATTTTAAAATTTTGGTCAGTAAAAATACGACGGATGTAATCAAAAGCACCTCCTATAGATTTTGCCCGAAAAAACACCCAAGCCAAACAGCTCAGGGTAAAAGTACTCAACATACTAAAAAAAACTTTCAGAGAACTAAAATCCCATCCTAGTGCTACAGTTTCTATATTAGACCGATTGGTATCTCGAAGTAACAAGGGCAGAAAATACAGAGCATTAATAAAACCCCAGGCGATGAAAGTCCAATTGGCACCATGCCAAAAACCACTCAATAAGAAAATAACAAATACATTCCGGACTTGTTTCAATTTACTGCCTCTGCTTCCTCCCAAAGGAATATAAACATAATCCCGAAACCAGGACGATAAGGAAATATGCCACCGACGCCAAAATTCGGCTATATCTCTGGAAAAATAAGGATAATTAAAATTCCGCAACAAGTCCAATCCAAATAATTTAGACATCCCCAACGCCATATCAGAATAGCCTGAAAAATCGCCATAAATCTGAAAAGCAAAATAGAAAGCCCCCAATATTAAGGACAAGGAATTCATCGAAGTATAATTGTCAAAAATAGCATTCGCATACGTGGCACACGTATCAGCAATAACTACTTTTTTAAACAATCCCCAAATGATTTGGTACACCCCTTCTTTTGCTTTTTCAAAATCAAAGCTGCGCTTTACTTTTACCTGCGGTAACAAATGCGTAGCTCTTTCAATAGGACCAGCGACTAACAAAGGAAAATAACTGACAAACAACGAATAATCTATAAAATTATATTCGGCTTTGATTCTTTTTAAATAAATATCAATCACATAGGATAAACCATGAAAGGTATAGAAAGATATCCCGACAGGCAAAATCACGTTCAACAACAACGGACTAGTTTGCAACCCAAAACCATTTAATAATTCCGAAAAAGAAGCTGCAAAAAAATTATAGTATTTATAAATACCCAAAAATCCCAAATTCACCGAAATACTCAACCAAAACCAAAACTTTCGTGTAGTTTCAGTTTTGGCCTTTTCAATTCGAATACCGGTATAATAATCCAAAAAAGTAGAAAAAACCAACAGAAATAAAAACCGCCAATCCCAACAGGAATAAAAATAATAACTCGCTACAATAAGCAATGCATTTTGAGTGCTTTTCGTTTTATGAAAGACAAACCAATACAATACAAATACGATGGGTAAGAAAACGGCAAAAGATAAAGAATTAAAGAACATAGACTATTTTAACTAATTTAAGCGTGTGCAAAATTAAGGTTTAACTTAGAGCAATATTTAACTTTCATCGTATTAATTCTAAATAATTATTCACCATTTTTTCTAAAGTAAAACTTTCTAAATTTTTGCTTACAAGATTTTCACCTATTTGGCTTTTACCTGATAGAATATTCTCTAAAATCCCTTTTAACTCAATAATATTTTTTTCTTCAAATAAAAATCCATTTATATTTTCAAATACCAAACCTAACACATTTCCTTGATTTCGAGTGGTTATTACAGGCAAATTACTCAATAGACTTTCAACCACCGAATAACAAAAGGTCTCTCCGTGTGAAGGATGAATCAAATAATCATAATCGCAATATATTTCGTTTAGATTGGAAACGCTCCCTTTGAAATTAAAAAATTTTTGAAGATCAAAATCTTGAATTGATTTTTTTAATTCTTCTTCAAAATACCCTTTACCATAAATATCAATCTTGAAATCAAACGATTTCAAATCCTTAACGGCTAAAATTAAGTCTTGAATTCCTTTTTCTTTTCTTAAATGCGAAGCAACAATAAAATTAGTATTTGAGGTAAAATTATTTTTTTGTTTGAACTTCAGAACATCTAATCCATTTGAGATAACAATTGTTTTCTTCTTTAAATGGTCACCAAAATCTATTATCAATGCTCTTTTTGTATAATCAGATACTCCAACAAAAACATCAATATATCTTGAGAATAAAACTCCTTTTATTTTTTTTTCTATTTTCTTTTTCAACGGATAGCCGTTCAATGGTCTTGGATTGTGGTCTATGGCAATTATTTTAGTAGCACTGAACAGCTTTATTTTATAAAAAAAAGGAGTGCATAATTCGACAAAATGAGTAATGATGTGAGTATATGCTGTTGCATTAGTTTTACAGAAACTTAGAAAATAATTTTCTACCGATTTATACTCACTTCCATAAATAGTTAAAGTATTATACTCCCCATGATCCGATTTATTGGGAAAAAACCAATCCACCTGAATACCATTTGCTGCACATTGTTTGTCAAACTGCCAAAAAAAGTAATCCATCCCTCCCACTCTTTCCGGTAGCAATTCATAATTACAAAGGACAGCTATGCGACTGGTCTTACTCATTTAATTGTGATAAAGTAGCGGCAATTCGCTTACTGGTTCCCATCAATTGCTCGCTTATTTGTAATTCAATCATAGTCTTTCTTTCTTTGGATCTTGCAGAAGGATTGACTAAAGCCTCCTTTATTTGAGCAATCAACTCCGTTGGATTTTTGGCGATGGTCACCGATTGACTATCGACTACTTTTTTGAAATGATCGTATCCTAAAAACCGTTGATCATTATACAAATCATTTTCTGTATTCCCAAAAACGGTATTAATCACAGGCTTATCAAATAGCATAAAATCCAGACTCATTGTCGAACACATATTAATATTCAAATCAACATATTCTAATATGGAACGTAAATCCCTAATATCTTCCTCACTAGGAATGCGTTGCGACCAGCTTTCAGTATGATGGTCCCGGGTTAGAATCCATTTGGGATTATTCCAGATAATTTCAGGAAAGTCTTTCTGTATCTCAGCAAATCGCTCTGGACCCTCTGCCGGGGAAGTACGCACCAAAAACTGACAGGGAAAACCCATTTTATTTTCTCGGATGGCATTGGCAATAGTCCGAATTACAACAGGGTCATTGGCTCCGATACTGGCGTCAGCACAACTGAAACAAATTATTTTTTGACTGCCCTCTAAAGCAAACTTGGTATAGAAATCTTGCCTATCAGTTTTGTATTTATCCATTACATAGGGCTCAAATTGAGGCGTACCAACCACCTTTATATTCTCCTCTTTTACATTCGGATAAAAATATAACAATTCATTTTTCATCAAATGACTCCAAACAAGGAAATAATCAAATGCTCCTAACATCCTCCCCTTTGATGCTAAATTATCCCAACTAAAAATAAAAGTACTGACCGGTATTTTTAATTTTGTCGCTGCATATAAAAAAGGAGCAAGATACGGAGGTCTTTGATGCGTAAAAAAAACATGGGTTGGATTATCTTTATGAAGTAGTTGAAGATATGATTTTGTGATTTTATTTTTAGAAAAGGATAAAAACTGTAGTTTTTCAATAAATAAAATACTTCTGTAGGAATGAACAAAACGAGTAACAAAATAAATCCCTTTAACTACAATAGACCGTAACGAATTAGTTGCAGGATAACCAGAAATCATATTATCTTTCATGCCATAAAAAGATTGGTTCTTTTGTAAATGAGCAACCTCTTTCCATTTCCTGAAGAACCAGGTCCATTTGCCTTCTAAAAAAACAGCTAATTCTTTTATAGTACAATTCTCTTGAGAAATCGTATCATAAGCGCTTAATGGCAGACCCGAATAGATAATAACTTCATCAAATTTCTGTGCAACTTCGTTTATGAAATCACTCATAACAAAATTACGAAATCCAACTCCATCAGTTATTACTATTGCTAATTTTTTCATTTATATATTATATTATTACAGACTATTTTAGCTGTTGATTTCGGATTATTTGAATTCTCATAATTATTCTTTTATAAAATTTTCTAGAACTTTTAATTATAAAAAAAGTTTTATGTTTAAAAACTATAGGTTTTCGTACAATTTTGTTTTCAAATTTCAGCAATTCAAATATTTTGTTAATTCTATCGGTATGTGTTTTACTTATTCCGTAAGCTCGGGCATACCAGGTGTGGTAAATAAATACCTCACCACTTGTATCAATAACCGCAGTTGTCAGCCTGTCTTCAATAAATGGTGTTGTAGCATCTAAAAAAAGAATTTTTTTTCCTTTTCTTCTTAACCAAAAATAAAAACAGTAGTAAGGTTCATGCAACTTTGTTATTTCATAATTTCCTTTTAACTTATCTAAATCATCATCAAATTCATTTTCTAAAATATAATTGTTTTTTAAGACTTCTTGCTTATTCCACATTAATTCTAGCTCTTTAAAATTAATAATAGAAAAAAAAGTGTTTATAACATAAGGACTATTATGTCTATTTTGAATAATTCCTCCATCTCTAACTCCACATACTAAATAATCATTTAATTTCATTTCTTCAATTATAGAAAAAATACATTTGGTATTTACAAATAATACATCTTCATCTGCCATTACGAGCCAATCTATACCTTTGCCTTTCAACTTTTTCATCATATAAAAAATGCTGTCTAACCCATACATTCCTTGTGTTCCATCAATAACATATTTTTGAATGTTTTTTGGAAACAGCTGCGAACTTTTTTGATACAGTTCTTTATTGATAACCGTGCTTAGTATTGCAATGTTAGAATTCATAAATTATTAATTCTTGTTTTCAAAAAAAAACAACTTTTTATACATCTCTAAATTGTTTCTGTTGATTGATGGACCAAATGGCTTCATTTTCTATAGATTCCAAAAACAATACGGCACTATTACCTTGTCCAAAATCATCCATTTTTTTTTTCACTTGATGCTGGCCAATCTTTTTTAAGGCAGCGTTAATACTATTGACCTCATAATCTACATTCACGATGTCGGAATGCACGGCCCTATTTTGTTGTCGTGTTCCAATATTGATGATGGGAATGCCATAATAAGGTGCTTCTCGAATTCCGGCACTACTGTTACCGATGATGAACTGACTGTTTTTCAACAAGCTAAGAAAATATTCGAAACGTAGCGAAGGAAAAACACGAAATCTCGAATTCTCTCTCAGTTTTTTATAGCCCGCAATGATATATTGGCTTCCCAAATCATTGTTGGGGTAAACCACCACGTAATTATGAGTATCGTTCAGCAAAACTTGCACAAAATCATCGGCATACTGCTGCATATCTTTAGCCTCTGTCGTCACGGGATGAAACATGACAATGGCATAGGATTCAAAGGGAATTTGATAATATTCCTTTACGATTTCTAAACTAGGTAATTCCTCTGAAAACATGATGTCGATATCAGGAGAACCAATGGTGAAAATGGAAGATTTTATTTCGCCCATTTGTTTCAATCTTTTGGCCGCTTCCGCATTAGAAACAAAATGAATGTGGCTCAACTTGCTCACGCTATGACGAATCAATTCATCAACCGTTCCCGAAATTTCTCCTCCTTCAATATGAGCCACCAAAATATTGTTCAATGAACCTACAATGGCTCCCGCCAAGGTTTCCACCCGATCACCATGCACCACAATCAAGTCTGGATTGATTTCTTTTACATAAACCGAAAGACCTTCTATGGTTTTGGCCAAGGTCAAGTCCATGGTAGTTTCATGGGTGTGGTTTTCAAAAGTATGTACGTTCTTGAAACGACATCTTTCGATTTCAATCACGGTGTATCCGTATTCTTTTTGCAGGTGCATTCCAGTAACAAAAACAAAAACTTCAAATCCTTGTTGTTGCTCCAGAATTTGAATCAATGATTTTATTTTGCCGAAATCGGCACGAGTTCCAGTAAGGAATAAGATTTTTTTCATTTATATTTTTTCTCTGTAAGAACGAATCTCAACTTTACACCCTCTCGACTGCACTCGAGGAACGAGGCCTTATTAACACAAATCCTCCCAACCTAACTGTTCGTCATTTGGGATATCCCTAACAGCTATTTTTCCCAAGACATTTTCAAATTGCTCTGCCAATATTTTTCCAGTTCCTGGACGTTTCACCCAAATATTGTACTTAGTGAACACTTCTCCTTTTTGGATTGGAGCAATGGTACAGACCGTGGCAAACGCAAAATCAATGGTAACCTGTTCTTCCTTGGCAGGTTCTTTTTTTCCACCCCGCATTTGCCAGATTTCATTGGAACTTATAATCAATTCTTTGGTGGTTAATTCATCCATACTGCACACAATATCCGGACCTGTTCGCTGCATCGTGTCGGTGAAATGGCGTTCCAGGATACTGGCTCCCAATGCAACAGCTCCCAAACATGCATTATTATTCAGGGTATGATCCGACAGCCCAAAAACCTTTTCAGGAAAGGCTTGGTGCATTTCGACCATGGCTCCCAAACGAACCAAAGGAATAGGTGTTGGATATAAATTGGTAGTATGCAACAGCGCCACAGGAACTTTATACGCATCAAAAATTGCAACTGCTTTACGAATACTTTCTATTGTATTCATTCCTGTGCTCAATATTACAGGCTTTCCAAAAGAAGCAATGTGTTCCAGTAAAGGATAATTGTTGCATTCTCCAGAACCTATCTTGTAGGCCGGGATGTCAAATTTTCGCAATCGATTGGCAGCGGCACGGGAGAAAGGGGTCGAAATAAAGATCATTCCTTTGCCCTCCACGTAGTTTTTTAGTGCCGATTCATCGGCTTCATTAAGAGCACATCGTTCCATGATTTCGTAAATGGAAACATCGGAATTGCCCGGAATTACTTTTTTGGCAGCGCCACTCATTTCGTCTTCCACAATGTGGGTTTGATGTTTGACCACCTCAACGCCGACACGATGGGCGGCATCAACCATTTCTTTGGCAACTTGCAAAGACCCTTCGTGGTTAATCCCGATTTCTGCAATGACCAAAGGCGGGTAATCAGGCCCTATTTTTCTTCCTGCTATTTCTATGTGTGGGTTCATCATCTATAATATATTCTGACCTTATTTTTAATAAAAGTGGCTGCTTTTTGTTGAAACCAAAACAACTCCATTTTTAATGTTGGTTCAATGAAAATAAGTTGACCGCCGCCTACATAATGACTCGTATTACCACCACTATGTGAATACGGTTTGGTTTTATTAAGTGTTATTACATTAACATATCTATTTTTCGGAAAAATTTGCCTGATGATTTCTGTTTGTCCTTTTCTGTCCCCTTCAATAAATACAATCGTATTCTTTTTACAAAAAGCAACTATTTCTTTTAAGGTGTCATCATATCCATCAATAATTATTAAATCAAACTTCTTACTTTTAATTTGATTTAATTCCGAATATAATTCTATCTGCTTGTAATCCAGAACATTTTTTTGAAGTGCATCGAGACAAAATTCGTTCTTTTCAGTTCCAACATAATTTATTTTTACGCATTCTTTTTTTGAATACTTTAAAACCGTGTCCGATATAGAGCCTATTCCCAAACCTAATTCCAATATGGAATTCACCTTAAATATTTTGAATATTTTGAGCAGGGTTTCTAAAGCAAACTCGCTGGCGATATATTCACTTCCATCGAGCTCACAAAATCTCTTGTAATTTTGAGCAGCTAAAACTTTCTCTTTCATTTATTTTTTTTATTAAACAGTCATGTTTTTTTTAGAGTTATGCCAACGCTGGCTAATTTAATAAATTCTACCTCGTTATTTTAGCCTGTATTGAGCAAAGTCAAAAATCTTAAATTAAGAGCCAAGTCACCTAAAATTATACTAATTATCAGGTCGACCTTATCTTCCCGAGTGCAGCCGCAGCATGCGACGACTTTTCTATTAAATACTCCGCATATTCTAAATCTTCCTGTGTATCAACATCTACATTAGCAAAAATATGATTTACTTCAAGCGGAAATGCATTTTCCGATATAATGATAGCTTCCAAAATCAAGGAGGCCTTAGTGATATATATCAATCCATTTTCAAAAAACAAGGGTTCCACATCCTGACTCCGCTGTCCAATAGCATAGTTAAAAGGATAGAACTTATTTTCAACGATTTTACCGAGCTTTTTATGATTTTTAGAAACTGTAAATAAGCTATCGTAGTTTCCTTTTTGATAGACTTCAAAAGCTTCTTTCAACAAACTTTGTGGACGCAATGGATTAGTGGGTTGCAGCAAAATCACATGCTCTACATCCTCTTTAATCGACTCTATAACGTGTTTTAAAGCTGAAACAGTAGGTTCAAAATCGCCGGACAAATTCTCGGGCCTGTTAATTACCTTGGCCCCATATTGCAAGGCTATTTTTTTGATGATCTCATTATCAGTCGAAACATGGACCTCGTCTACAATGTTACTATTTTCCAAAGCATAGCGTATACTGTGGGCAATCAAGGGAATACCGCCCAAGGACAAAATGTTCTTATTGAGCAATCGTTTTGATCCACCTCGGGCAGGAATGATGGCTATTGTTTTCATTTCAATATTTAATGATGGTAAAAATACTTATTTTTCCGGTTGCCAATAGATTTTAGTTTCTGGAAGTTCTATATATGCATTATAATCTTTTGGAGACAAACGATTGCTGTTTTTCAGGATTAGCGAAATGTTCCAGACCAAATCCAACAAGGCTAAAAGAATAGCTTGAAAAGCCTTGAAATCGCCCTTGAACACTTTTAACTTGAACTGCATCCAAAGGGAATAGGCCATTTTTCTTGGAATTTTTTTTAGGGGATAAAACAAGAAAAACAAATACCAGCCCGCACGCAAAGCCCTTCGTGATCGCAAAACATAATCATCATTGTTTTTTCTCAATTTTAAATCGACTCTATGATTAACAAGAACTTCGGGCAGATAATAGATTTTCCATCTTTTTTTGAACAACTGATAGGAAGCAAAATTTTCTTCTCCATAAAAAATGAACCAGGCAGGATAATCCGGAATGTCACGCCAAGCCTCCATGCGAAAAGCATGGGCACCTCCAGCATAACTTTGCATCGGCATTGATTGCTCTTTGGTTGCTGTAATTACGGGCTCTGTTTTACTCCAAAAAATCCTAAAACCCAGCACTGCAACTTCTGGATTTTGACTAAAAAAACAGCTTATTATTTCTAAAGGGTTCACCGTCACGAAATGCAAATCATCATCGATGGAAACAGCAAATTCAGTTGTAACCATACTCAACAATCGATTCCGACTATAAATTAAACCTTTGCTTTTGGAATTTTGAATCAACTGAATTTCAGGATAATTGGCTTGCAAAAAAGAAGCCGTACCATCAGTAGACCCATCATCACAAATTAGGCAAACCACATCCTTTTTATCTAATAAATATTGAATTTTTGCCAAAGTAAAAGCCAAATCGCTTAAGCGGTTTTTAGTAGTGATGAGAATGGAAAAAGTGGGGTTTGTCATTTTAACTTAATATCGGAGCCCTGTTTTGGCTTTAGTGTTTATTTTGACTTCACTCTTAGGGTTTTCCATAAAACCAAAGATTTCAATCCAAGCTTTATCTCTTTTTTTGCGGTCAACCTAACTTTCCATCTGTATTTGGCAAATAGATATTCAAGGTACAGTAGAGGAGTATAACGCGTTTGTTTCAAAAAACATTTCCGCAACACATCAGCTTCTAAATCAACAAGATACTTCTTAAAATTTTTGGATTCAAAAAAACCAGAAGTATTAGCCACCTCTAACTTCTTTTGTATTTGTTTGAATATCTTGAGATCTTTGAATGCTACAACTTCGGTTTTGCTAAATTGTTTCTCCAAAAATTCAGATTCACTATCATTCCATTTTACATCTAAATATTGGAGCAGTTGAAATTTTGTTGCGATGTCATTTTTTTTCTGTTCTTCGGCTCGTTTTCGGGAAACTTGGTTGCCGTACAATCTATATTCCAACAAAACTTCTTGAAGGTTGTGCAACTTGCCCACGGCGAGCAAACGAACCCACATATCATAATCTTCCGCAGGTTCTTTAGATGTATCATATTTTATCGAATATTCATCCAATATTTTCTTTCTTATCATTACCGATGGATGCGAAATACAATTTCCCCACAACAAACCCAACTTAATGGCTTCGTGGTTTTCCGGAAGTGTAATTGGCTTGTTGTTTCCTATTATTTTGTAGGTTGTACCACACACCACTACCTCGGGATGAGTTTCTAAATAAGCAATTTGTTTGGCAAATCGTTCCGGAAAACTAATGTCGTCACCGTCCATTCGTGCAATATATTTGCCTTTTGCCATTTGCAATCCATAATTCAAGCTATTTGTATAGCCCGAATTAATTGGTTTTTCTATTAATTGAATTCGGGAATCCTCCAATTTTTTTATTAAAGCAACCGTTGCATCAGTTGAGGCATCGTCTATTATCAAGAATTCAAAATCAGTATAGGTCTGATTCAAGATACTCTCTACAGCCGTTTGCACATACAATTCACAATTATACACAGGCAGCAACACGGTTATTTTGGGCATACAAGTCATATCAGGCTGCGTGATTATTTTAATTTTTGATTAATTCCTATTGTTAATTCAGCTTCGTTATGCAAAACAAAACCATATTCAACAAGAATATCATATATTTCTTCTCTACAATCAAATTCATCATGAATTTCAACCACAATACATTTTGTACTATTCAAAAAATCCAGATTCGATGACGGCGAAGTAAACACTTGCTTTTCTGAGCCCTCTATGTCTATTTTTAAAATATCTATTACTTCAAAATTATTGTCTGCCATTAATTGATTTATGGAATAAGCGCTAATAGGATCTGTACTGTCATTTTCTTCAACCCTAAAAGACCAATTTGATTGATCTCTGAAATCGTTTATGATACTAATTTTACAATTTGAACTCCATACAGCTCCATTGATTTTTACAATTTTACAGTTTTTAAGACTATTCAAATTAAACTCTAAAACTCTAAAATTTTCAATTTCTGGTTCAATGCTAATTATGTTAGGGCTATTAAAAGACTCTACAAAAAACAAAGAAGTCAAACCAATATTAGCTCCTGCATCAATGATATTCATACAATAATCAATTTCATTACAAAAATTTTCATTATACGCATTTACTACTGGTAGGTACTCTTTTAATAAAAAAATTTGCTTAAAAACTTCCATGTCGCTGGAGGGATTTTTTCTGAGTTTAATCCTTTTATGAAAATTATTTTTGAAATCTGTAACATAAGTGTTTTGTGTTTCCTCGAAAAGATAGCCATTTAAGTTTATCAAATAATTATAATAATTAAAAACAGACCGCTCGTTAAGATTTGGTCTGATTTTTAAAATTTTTTTTATAAAATAATGGAATATAACATATATATTCTTTAAATCTAATCGTTTAAAATTTGTAAATTTATTTATGTTGACCATTGTTTACATTGCAGGATTCAAGTTATAAATGCAACTTTTTGATTAAACATATAATTAGGTGTTTCAAAATTAAATCTTTTTCTTGGTCTATTGTTTAATTTCTCTTGTATTTCTATAATTTTCTCA
>NZ_JBHZPZ010000028.1:0-30272 GCF_042787345.1 Flavobacterium xylosi
GATGATTTATAAGATAATTATTATATATTTGTTACTAAATAAAGTATGACTGTTGTCATACATACCCACCCAAAATTGGGTGGCTTTGTATGGTTTTGTCATACATATATACTAGTTATAAGTAACTTTACCGCCACCGTTTAATGAGTTCGTCATCCGTTCCTAAGTCGTAAGTTGTGTTGAATTTTTCCACTAATTCCCATTCTAACGTTCTTAAATTCAACTCTAGTTTTCTTTTACACCTTACGCAAATAGCTCTATTTGGTATTGAAGAGAAATTGTAAACATATTTACAATCCCATATTTTACATATTATATTCATATCGGTTTTTTTGGTAATTCCATCCAATGTGATATAAATTTTATTTCATCTAAATCTTTTGAATTTAAATACCAATCATCACACTCCCTGTATCCAATCAGTATTTCAAAATATTCAATTTCATCATCAAAACTAAATTTAGGCACGCAATAAACCAATACAGATTTACCTGATTTTGGCTTTTTTAATTTAACATCTATCCATTCCATAAAAAGCTACTTATAACATTTAGCAAACTAGGCGAAAAAAGCCCTTAAAAGCCCCTGAACCACGAATGTTGAGGGGCTTTTTTCGTTTAGTTGGTGTTGACTGAGTGCCCCATTTTTAGGATTACGCTATAGGGGGATTAGTAGCTTTTAGCTAAGGCATTCAAAACAGATAGTAGCTTCTTTTTTTTTCAATTTTCGGGCTCGTTTTTCGATTTTGAACAGACGTTCCCTTACCCATAAAGGGAGCTTTTTCATTTTCAATAAGTCTTGGAACCACTCGCTGTTTTTGCAGTTCCTATCCAAAAGGCGAAGCCTTGTTTTTGGCATTTATAATTTTCTCGATTTCCTTAATTTCTTGCGACTTGCTTTTAAAATACCGCACCGTGTTTATAATTCGCAACCGACCGTGGGTACAACATGGACATTTGAAGATGTCTTTCCCGTATTTTTCCAGCATTCTAATGGCTACCGGAACTTGCACGATTTCCGTTACGGGGGTGAGTTTCAAACAGTGTCTAATTTGTTGCAATCGGGTTCGTTTTCCGTGATTCTGCATAAAACCGTAATGCCTGATTTTGGTGAAGCGTTTGGGCAGTATGTGCATTTCGAATCGCTGCAAAAACTCCCCACGCAACAGGGGTATCACTTTGATTGTATCGCCGTCGGCATAATCTTTATACCGAAAGTTGACGTGCGTATCGGTTACCGACACGATCCGATGCTTGGTAATGGCTATTTTGTGGCTGTAGCGGCCCAAATATTCCACCACCTGATTTGGGCCTCCAAAAGGGGCTTTGGCATACACATTCCAACGTTTTTTATCCACTTGGTTTACGATCTTCCCCAAATCCAATCCTTGGGTTTGCAAATCCATCTTTTGGATTCTTTTCAGGAAAATGGCTTTGTACATCTTGCCCAAACTCGATTCCGGAAACAGGAAGTTGTCTTTTGTGCCTTTGGCTTCCACCCATTTATGGCCATCAAAACCACCACCAGTGACGATGCAATGCACATGGGGATGAAAATCGAGTTTTTGTCCCCAGGTATGCAAAACCATCGTTATGCCACAATCGGCGCCCAAGTAATTCTTCATTCTCCCGTGATTCAGAATGGTTTGCGAAGCGGCATCAAAAAGCAGTTTGAACAACGCCTTGCGGTTGCGCATAATCAGCGGATTGAATTCGTGCGGCAAGGTGAAAACCAAGTGATAATAAGGCGTGGGCAACAACTCACTCATCCGATTCTCGATCCATTGTTCACGTTTGAGTCCGCCGCAATTCGGGCAATGGCGGTTGCCGCAACTGTGGTATTGAAACTGCTCATTTCGGCAGGTCGCATCATCGCATTTGAGTCGATGATAGCCCATTTTGGCTGTATGGCAACGCGACAACTGATCAAAAACAGCTTTGGAGTACTCGTTAAACCCTTTGGCGCAAGCCTGCTGAAAAACCTTTTGCAAGTCATTCATTTTCGTTCAATAAAAAATCCAAAGGAGAACAAAGTGTCGCACGTTTCTTTTGTTGCAGGTGCAAATAAATCATCGTGGTCTCTATCTTCGAATGTCCCAAAAGTTCCTTGATGGTATGGATATCATTGCCCTGATCGAGCAAATGCGTGGCAAAAGAATGCCGAAGCGAATGCGAGGAAAAACCAAATTTCCCGAGCCCACTGTCTTTCATGGCCTTGCGCACTGCGTCCTGAATGCTGCGCTCGTTGTGTGGAAATCCCGCTTTATGCCCCTCAAAAAGGTAGCATTTGGGACGATGGTCTCGGTAATAGGTTTCCATTTCAGCCAAAAGCTGCTTGGGCAAAAGCGTGAATCGGTCCTTGTTGCCTTTGCCGCCCACGATTTTGATCTGAAAACTCTTGCGGTCGATGTATTCCATTTTCAGTTGGCAGAGTTCCCCCAGTCGCATTCCGGTGCCGTAAAATAACCCAATGATGAGTTTGTGCTTGGGATTCTTGATGCTTTGCAACAATTGAACGACTTGCTCCTGGGAGAGAATCCCGGGAAGTTTGAATTCTTTTCGGGGGTACAATTCGTGCGCAAAAACCAGTTCTGTTCTAAAAATGTGTTTGTAGAAAAAACTCGCCGAGGCGGCAAACAATCTGCATTTATCCCGCCCAACGCCGTGTTCTCGCTTGACGAAATTAAGGTAGCCCACCAGGTCCTTGTGAACCAAATCCCGTGGGTTTTGGTCGTTGAAATGAGCAAAGAGGTAGCGCATTTCCCGAAGATAATTCACGATGCTCTTGGCGGCATAGCCTTTGGCATTCATCACATTGGACAATTCTAAAAGCAGCTCGCAAGCCACCGGATTCAAAGGAACTTTCCCTAAATCATTTTTTTTAAAGGATTCATATTAGTCAGTATTGATTTACAAATAAATATACGTATTTTTGGCCAGTATCGGATTCACCCGCAGGGTGTCAGTTCAACACACGCTACAAGCAATTTGGGTATTAGTCTTAATTTGAAATTGGTTTGTATTTGGAAGATTTGGCAAATCCGAATAATGGGCTTAATTTAGTCCCAGACTGCGTGTAGCGCGGGAACGTCAGGCTGTGAAAAAACCTCTTTTTCCTATTGAAATCTTCAAATTGTCCTGTTCTACAATTCAAATAAAGCCTTTTAAGAAAGTGTTTTTTTTAAGCTGCTAATTTAGTTTGAGAAATAAAAAACTCTGAATTTAGCTTTAAATACTCCGTTTTTAGACAAAACAAGACTTTTGCCTTGTAGGGTGAGTTCCATTTTTTGAGTTTGGCAATAAGATCGGGAACGCCCAGGATATTGATACTGCGTTTGATGTTATACACCAGCATAATCAGGCTGTGTTCTCCGTTTACTTTTTCTAATCCCGTTAAGTTAGTATGGTTATACCCCCATTGTCGCTTGATGGTTCCAAAGATATGCTCGTTAATCTCCTGTCGCTTGCGGTAGAGTTGCGCATTTGCATGGTAACGCTTGTTGTTTTCTTCTACGGCATCGGCATATTGACTTCGGTCTATTTCCCGCCCTGCGGCCCTACTGGTACATAAAAACTTGACAGGACATTCTTTGCATTTGGAGCTTCGGTATTTTTTAAACTCATAGCTGTCTTTTAGGCTACTTTTCTTGTGCCATTTCCCTGTTGTATGGAGCGTTTCGCCTTGTGGACAAGTGTAGGTGTCAGTGGTTTGATCGTATTTAAACTGGGCTACTAAATAATCTTTTGTTGTACCGTTTTCGTTACTTTTTCCTTGTTCGGGTTGCGCTACAATTGTGGTGATATTGGCTTGCTTGCAGATTTCTATTTGTTTCCCGTTATGATAGCCTTTATCCACCAAAGCCGTGTAAGTCTCTATGCCCAGATTCTCTTTGGCCTCAATAGCAATGGCCGACAAGGCACTGCGGTCGTTGCGGTTGATGGTATGTGTGGCCACAACAAGATTATGTTTAGCATCGACTGCGGCTTGAATATTAAACGAAATTTCAACTACTTGCCCTTGAACTAGTAATGCTCTGGCATCACTGTCAGTAGTGCTTATTTGAGGTTCGCCACTTTCTTTTAATTTTTCTTCCAGTTGCTCATAACGCAATTTGTTCCCTTTCAATCGGTCTAACTTTTGTTGGATATTTTGGATTATAGCTGGGTTATCTTTGGCGTCATTTTCTTCCAGAGCGTTTAGGTATTCTTGGGTTTTTGTTTCAATATATTCTAAGTGTTTGTCGATTTTCTTTTGATTGAAATTGGCTTTCTTACTATTGTGAGCTCGGCTTTTGGTGCCATCAATAGCGATGACTTCTCCACCTATTAAGTCGGCATCTTTCAAGAAGGAAACAAATAGTTTGAAAGTGTTTTTTAAAGCTGCAGGGTTGTTTTTTCTAAAATCGGTAATACTGTGGTAATTGGGACGAATATCCTCTAAAAGCCATTGCATTTCAATGTTTCTGAAACATTCCTTTTCTAAATCGCGCCCACTTCTGATTCCGTTGAGATAACCGTATAAATACATTTTTAGAAACACTTTACTATTGAAACTCGGGCGCCCTTCGGCCTTGAGCGTTTTTATAGCGAAACCAAGCTTGCAAAGATCGATATGACCAACAAAGGCATCGATAAAACGTACCTGATTATCTTTACTTATAGCGTCTTCTAAACTCGAAAAACGCATTTGTTGGCGGGAAATTCCGGTGATGTGTTGCATTCTTAAAAATAAGAATAATCTTCTTTTTACACAAGTATTTTGTTATATTTGGTGATAATATAACGAAGGTTTTTTCGCAGACTGACGTTGGGCAACATGTTAAATAAACGGAGACGAATTAATTAATTAATCGAAAATGAAAAAAAATCTACTTATCCTGTTTTGTATTATTATATGTATAAATAAAATTCACTCGCAAACAAATTGGGAACTATTAAATCCTAAACCAACAGCTAATACTGGAAAAGGTGTTGAATTTGTGACAAATAATATTGGTTACATTATAACTTCAAATGAGTTATTAGAAACACTGGATGCTGGTAATACTTGGACAAAAAAGCAAAATATCTCAAGTGGAAATGATATGAGTTTCTACAATACAAAAGGTTATATTGTTGGTAACAATGGATATGTTTTAAAATCTGTAGATAACGGAGCATCATGGAATCAAATTTCTATTGGTTTCAGCGGTAATTGCAATACTGTTAATATAATAGATGATAACAATATAATACTATCAACTTCAAATAGTATCGTAAAAACTAATAATGGAGGAAATACTTGGCAAAGTTTTACAATTCCTAATGTCACTGTGGTTAAAACAGCTTTTACCAGTTCTTTAGTTGGACATGCAGTTTGTAATAATGGAATCATACTAAAAACCATTGATGGAGGTCAAAATTGGTACAAAACAAAAGATAACAGTAATACATCACCTTCAGGTTATTTTACGGTTTATTTTGTAAATCAAAATATTGGTTTCGCAACAAGAGAACATAATGACCTATACAAAACAACAGATGCTGGTGAAACTTGGGTAGAAATTTCTGGAACAAATCAAGCTATTTATGACTTTCATTTTTTGGACGAAAATAATGGTTTCGCCACTGGTGAATATGGTGCCACCTACAAAACAGCTAATGGTGGAAACACATGGAGTCAAATATTTTTTCAAAATGGTTTTATAGATGGAACTTCTATGTATGGTATATATTTTCAAAACAATAATATTGGTTATGCAACTGGTGCTCGTGGTCGAATCATTAAAACTACAGATGGTGGCAATACTTGGGAGTCACAGTCCGAAAACTACAACGATTTTAATAATATAAAAATATTTGATAGCGGAACTGGTTTTGCTAGATCAGGAAATAATTATTATAAGACATTAGATTTCGGGGATAATTGGTCTTATACATCTTCTGTTAGTCATTTTAGTTATTGTAGTGGATTTTATTTTGTTGATGAAAACGTTGGATATTCTGTAGGAGGTGGAACGAACAGTCCATCTGGAGATGTATTTAAAACAATAGATGGTGGAATTAAATGGAAGCAATTGAACATTTATGTTGATGAAGGAATATCTTCAATTTTTTTCCTAAATCAAGATATTGGTTTTATTTCAGGCGGTTTTAATCAAAGAAAAGTACTGAAAACCATTGACGGAGGTATTAATTGGATACAAGTTTCAAATCAAAAATTTGGACAAATACAATTTGTTAATAACTTATTAGGATATGGTAATAGAATAGGATATTCAAAAGGTGGAATGTATAAAACTATTGACGGTGGAAATACTTGGAACATAAGTATTGAAGTAGATAAAGGAATCAATGCCTTTGATTTTATTGATGAGAACAATGGATATTTTGTCGGTGACCAAGGATTAATTTATAAAACAACTGACGGAGGTATTATATGGGAAAAATTAGAAATTCCTTACGAATGGTACACAAAGGTTAAGTTTTATTCAAAAAATGTAGGTTATATTGCAGACGAAGATGGAAAATTATATAAAACAGAAAACGGAGGCTTAAATTGGCAATATCTTACTCAACAATATGCTATTAACTCCATTGAGCTTATTAATGATAAAATATATACTGCAGGATCAAATGGTAAAATTTATAGAAGTGATGTGCAATACCAACCCATAGTTTTGAGTATTAATCCTGCTAAAAACGTTACTAATTCAAGTGCTAGCTTAACTGGTAATGCTACTTCTAATGCACAGGCTATTTCAAACATTCAATTTGAGTACAGTTTAGATTACTCTTTCAAAAATATTATTGCTACAACACCAGGTACAGTTGCTTCAAATGAATCTTCAAATGTTTCAATTAATTTAATAAACTTACAATCAAATACTACCTATTACTATAGATTAACTGCAATACAGAATTCAAATATAAATTACAGCCAAATTTTAAGTTTCACAACACTTCCCGATTATAAAATAGCAACAAACTTTACTTATAATTTTTCATCAACTACTGCACAAATTTCAGGCAATATAATTTCTAATGGGTATGACATTACAAATGTGGAGTTTCAATATGGTACGAGTTATGATGTTCTTGGTAGTACTTTAGGTGGAACACCAACACTTGTATTAGGAAATTCAACAGCAAATGTTGAGGCAAGTTTAACTAACTTAAAACCAGAAACAAAATACTTCTACAAAATAAAGGCCACACACAAAGGGGAAGACATTTATGGCAACATTCAGTCCTTTACAACTTATCCAGAATATAAAATAAATATTAACAGTCCAAATATTAATGGAACAAATGTTACATTATCAGCATATTTAACATCCTATAATAAAGATATAACCGACATCGTATTTGAATATGGTACTCTCGATTATAAAAACAATATTTCAACCAATCCTTCGCAAATCAACGCTAGCAGCTCTAACTATGTAAGTGCCACAATTACTAATCTAGATGCCAATTTAAATTATTATTACAGATTGAAAGCCATGCATAATGGACAAGCAATTTATAGCGAGGAAAGAGTTTTCAATTTTTCAAGAAATATTATAATAGTTAATGGAACAATAGAAGAAACTCAAACAAATTCTTTAAAATTAAAAGGCTTAATTAATTGTCAAGGTGCATATTTAACTAACATTCATTTTGAGTATGGAGTTACAAACAGTTTTGGTTCATTAATAACAGGAACACCAAATTTTGCTTATGGTTATAATACTAATTTGATATCCGGTTTAATCAACAATCCGTTGGCAAAACAAACTTATTACTACAGATTAGTTGCCACTAATAATGGAAATGTAATTTATTCAGATACATACCAATATACAACAGGAACATTAAGTCTTACAGATTTTGATGTAGAAAAAGAAATATTAATATTCCCAAACCCAGCAACTAATTTTTTAAATATTAAATCTAATGCTACTGAAAAAATTAAGTCTATTGAATTTTATAATATCTTAAGTCAACTTGTTTACTATGATAATGTTTCCAATATCTCTGATATAAAAATTGATATATCAAATTTAAAAAAAGGAATATACTTCGTAAAAATAAATTTTGAAAATTCCAAAGTAGCATCGTCGAAATTAATATTGAATTAAAAACACGATTGCCAACAGCTACTACAACGGATTTGGGCAATTGGCTTAATAGAAAGTTGCTTTTGTATTTGGGATGATTTGCTTCGCCTGTTGGCTATCGCTCGGGTAGCAAATCCGGATAATGGGCTTAATTTAAATACCCGTTAAAACAATTTTTCAACTTTTATAAAAATTATAATTATGAACAATAAAAGACTTATTATCATTGTGTTCACAGTAGCATTCCTATTGCTCATACCATTAATAGCGATGCAGTTCACAGATGAAGTGAATTGGACTCTGTTCGATTTTACTGTCGCTGGTGTTCTGCTGCTCAGTACAGGTTTGGCGTGCGAACTTGTAATAAGGAAAGTAAATAAAATCAGCCTGCGAATTGCCATCTGTGTGACTCTTTTGGCAATGCTCCTCCTTATTTGGGCAGAACTTGCAGTTGGTATCTTCTACTAACTTTGCATCCAAAATTTTAAGCAAAACCTAAAAATCAAGAATCTTTACAATAAGCCCTGTTTTGTATGTCTTTTTTATACTATTTTGACTAGACAAACGTATTAGGAAAGCAATTGATACCAATCAATATTTTAGATTTATTATCGAATTATATTTTCTCTTGTAATTTTTTTTATTACATTTAAATTTTATAAAAAGAGTTGCTGGATAAAGATAGTCTAGGACTTTAACCCACGCAACAACTCTTTTTATAAAACACTTTGTTTAACTGCTTCTGGATAAAGACATTCAAGTTCCGACAGCGTTAAACTAATAAATAAAATCAGTCAAAATGAAGAAAGATACCGTTTCGGCTCCCTTTGAGCAAATAGTTGATGATTCAATACCGGATTCCAGAATAAAGATTGCTAATTTTTTACCAGATCCTGAATCGCGTTTGGATTCTATGCTAATGAAATGCAAACCTATAAGTAATTCCAGCATTCCATATAGAGATTTGACGAACCCTATAACGAAGCGAGAAAGTATTGCTCGACTCATCGACAAACTTGATGTTGCTGCAAATATTCGATACCAAAGAACCACAGAAGACACGTATTGTAATGTGTACACTTTCGATTATTGTTATTTCTCTAAAGTTTATGTTCCTACTGTTTGGTGGACAGAGGAAGCGCTCCAAAAAGTACTGGACGGACAAGAAGTGGAAGTTATTTTTGGGGAAACCGTAGATCATATTTATTCCAGTGCCATACACGATTGGTTTTTGAAATGGGGAGCCAGTTTTGGTTGGAAAAGAATGTTTAGCGTTGATGAAATTCAAAATAAAGTAAACACAAATGGAGGAGTTGGAATAATTTGTGCCAAGAGGAAAGAAAAAGGACTCTCCGGGCATATCGTTCCCGTTGTTCCCGAAACAGATTTGAATAAAGCCTACAGAGAAAATGGTGTTGTGGTATATCCGCTGCAATCACAAGCAGGAAAATCGAATTACAACTACTTTTCGGAAGTTAAGAAAGATTGGTGGAATGATGAGTTATATTCCTCCCATGTGTTTTACTACCATGACTAAATAAATTGCAGTTAATCTATTTGCTCACTAACGCATTCAATGAAGAAAAACAGATTGAAATTATAAATAAAAATGGTATTACAAATGCAATAAAATACGATATTGCCGCCTTGAAACACCGTATACGCAATCCTGAAATCTTTTCTAAAATTGCTATTGCCTTTTTTAAAATAATCCTAAAATAGACTTCAGACTTTTTCCTCAATTATCATCCAATTAGCTACTTGGAATTGACATAATAATTAAGTAGTTTTGCCACTTGAAAAACACCAAAATAGCAAAAGTTCTAATTAAGCTATTCGTCTACTTAATTTATTGATATAAAAGTAATTAAAAACAATACCAATTTTATAACTACATTATAAAATTTTACTTTTCATCAATCGTTCAGTAGATACAAGTGCAAGATTTCTGAGACAGAAATTTAATTGCTGTCGTTTAAAAGTCAAAAAACTTTTTTAAGGATTGTAAGCAATTATGCCTAAACCAGTAAAGAACTGTTTTTAAGTACTTTACAACTGATTGAATCTCGCTCGGAAATTAAAATAAATAATAATAATTATTAAGTCAATTAACCATTAAAAAAAAGAACTCGCATAAATGAAAGAAAATCAGACAAAAAAATATTATTGGGGAATTGGATTAGAAAACGAAACCTACATGCAATTTGAAGAATCCTTAATAGTATCTGGTGAATTTATACAAGAAAAAATTGGTTATGAGAAATATAGTATTGATTATAGAAAATGCTACAAACCGGAAAGCTTAGCTCCTGTTTTGAAAAAGGCTTTTTGCCTGAATGAAAATTATAAAGTGAGTCGAATGATGAACAGTCATTCTTTAGAAAAACTGGATATAAACTACCAGCACAAAAATCTATCAGCTGTAAAACCATTAGTTGAGAACACAGATCCTACTGATGTAATCCTACCGCCAATTGAAAACCCTGAATATCTTGGAAAATCCATAATGGAACTTTTTCTTGAGGACCAACCCTATAATATTCAAAGCATGATTACCCAAAGAAATAAAACGATGGGTTCTGTACATTTTGATGGTGATTCTATCGAATTTGTCACAAAATACTTTGAAAACCGAACCATAGCCGATTCTTGTCAAGAGTTAAAAGCAACCAAAAAGTTATTCCTCGATACCATAAATGAATCAAAGGTTATAAAAGAAAAATTAAATTTTCCAGATTACAACAACGGTCTTAATATGTTTATGACCAATCAGGAAAACCTCGTTTTGTTTAACAACGGAACGTACCATTTTCACATTACTTTACCTACACTGACAGAAAACAGCAGGATTGTGGATTACAAAGCTTTTGATAAAACACACGCCAACGCTATTTATTTACTGCAATGGTTTGAACCATTTTTTATAGCAACCCTAGGAAGTCCCGATATTATGGGAGTGATAAGCACTAAGTATGATTTAGACGAAAAATTTACTTTGGGTTCTATGCGTAATGCCATGTCCCGTTATATTGGGGTGGGCACTTACAACAAATCGATGCCTAAAGGAAAAATTCTGACTTACAATGTAGATGATTTTAGAAAACTGCTAAAGTTTGAAGAAAAAGAAAATATTTGGTGGAGAGATCAGATTCAGTCAGAGATGGAATATGAATTGCTTTCGGAAGTGGGTCTTGATTTTAATCAGGAAAAAATGTACCAAAGTGGTTTTGAATTTAGAAGTTTTGATGAGTTCCCGGCAAAGTATCTAAATGATGTTCTTTTTTCCATTATTTTAATCTGTGAACATGCGCTAAACCTACCGGATGTCAAATGGGGACATGACAGTGTAGCTTGGAATAATTTAGTTTTTAAAACTTTAAAATACGGTTATTTAACTGAAATAAATGAAGCTGAAAAGAACGAAGTTTTAGATTTATTACAGTTATTAAATCCATCCGACAGTAACTATAATGCGCTCAAAACCGAAGTTGAAGCCATAGTATTGCTGGACGAATTTTTCTTTAAAGTTTTGGAAGTTTTACATAATAAGTACAAAGACAATAATGTATGTATCGATTCTATGTGTGGACAAAAAACAAGTTTTCCACCAAAATGGGATAACTTTAATAAGTACCAAACCGAACAACATATGCAGCAAATTGGTTCTTTCTTTAAGAATTAAATAGGTTTTGGCTCTAGCCTTACAAACTTTAAGTACAGAACATAATACTTTTCAAACAATTAAAAAAGGCTTTCTTTATTGTGCAATTTCATAAAAGCAATAACCTCATCAAATCGGTCACTGAAGGGTGAAAAATACTGCAATACCATGGGAATGTGTTTTTTATTCAAATGTTTAAGTTTAACTTCTGGCTGATATTGGTGTAACTTATCAATAAACCTATCGTTAGCGGTTTTAATTGAAGCATATGTTTTGTGCCCAACATAAATTAAAAAAGGAGGCGTATTTTTATTTATGAAATAGATGGGAGAAGCATTTTGCCATTGTTCGGATTTTATAGTCCAGGTTGTTATATAATCGTCTTCAGCTGTTGGCGGATTTTCTTCTAAATAATTTTTCATATCTAATCCTGCCGCATCGTTCAGTATTATTCCAGAAACAGCAGAGGGATCAATTCCATATTTAGGATTCATTACCGCCAAAGCGATAAGATGACCGCCTGCCGAATGTCCGGTAACATAAATCGCATTCGGATTCCCATTGTATTGGCCGATATTGTTTTTTGTCCATTGTATCACTTGAGCAACTTGTTGTGCCATTGCATCATAATTTGCATTGGGACTCAAGGTATAATCCGGAATAACCGTAATAACGCCTTTGCTTGCAAAATTTCTTCCTAACAAATCATAGGTTCCTTTGCGTCCGCTATTCCAGTTTCCTCCATGTACAAAAATTAGGACAGGGAGTTGCTTTGCTTTAGAATTTCGAGGTACAAAAACATTTAATTTAGGAGTAGTTGTAGAAGTAACGCCAGCTGATGCCCTTAAATAAGAAACATCCGTACTCTTTTTGGCTCCACAACCCACAAACAAAAAACCAAATAATAAAACTATAACCGTATAGGGAAAACGCATATTCCTTTTTTTACGAATATAACATTTAAAAAAATCGCGAAAGTTAATTTATATTTAAAAAGCTGTTTTAGTGAGTAAAATGATTTCATATGCTTTAATTCTCATACATTTACTTATACCAATGATTTTAAAATTAGAAGGTTTTCAAATAATCAAGTTCTTTTTCTCTATATTTATTTTACTAAAAAACTAAAAAAATGAACAGCAACAACACCCAAAGTCCGGTTAAAACGAGTTTAATTCAAAACATAAGTCGCTATGCATTAGGAGTATTTCTTACAACTGCTGGAATAAGTCACCTCACATGGAGTCGCACTGAGTTTTTAGCACAAGTGCCGCCATGGGTTCCTGTAAATGCAGATTTAGTAGTATTACTTTCTGGATTTGTTGAAATTTTGTTGGGTCTATCCCTACTCTTATTATTTAAATATCGCACACAAGTTGGTTGGATTGTGGCTGCTTTTTTTGTCCTTGTCTTTCCAGGAAATATTGCGCAACTGGTAGAACATAGAAATGCTTTCGGGCTCAATTCAGACTTGGCCAGATGGCTCAGACTTCCACTTCAACCACTTCTAATTATACTGGCATTATGGTCGACTGGAGCCTGGCATTCCTGGAGATCAAATAAATAAAAATACGATTCTCACAATAAACTACTATAACAACTTAAACATAAATGTATAATTTAAAAGATAAAAAAGTACTCATTACTGGCGGGGCTTCGGGTATAGGGAAATTAATGGGTGAAATCGTTTTGAAACGAGGCGCTCAATTAATTATTTGGGATATAAACCCTGAGGGAGTAACCGCCACTACTAACGAACTTTCAAAACTGGGAAAAGTAACCAGTTTTGTAGTCGATGTTTCTAATGCAAGCCAAATTAAAGAAACCGCAGCGTTTGTTAAAAAGAATTGCGGCGTCATTGATGTACTAATCAATAATGCGGGAATTGTGGTGGGAAAATATTTTCACGAACATACAAGTGAGGATATCAATAGAACAATGGACATTAATGCCAGCGCTCCGATGCAGATCACCATTGAATTTCTTGCCGATATGATGCACCAAAACTCGGGTCATATCTGTAATATTGCCTCATCCGCAGGGTTAATTTCAAATCCAAAGATGTCTGTTTATGCGGCCAGCAAATGGTCCGTGATTGGATGGTCTGACAGTTTACGACTGGAAATGAAACAACTAAATAAGGACGTTGGCGTGACAACCGTTACTCCTTATTACATCAATACGGGGATGTTTGACGGTATAAAATCAGTGGTACCTATTTTAAATCCTGATAAAGTTGCCCGAAAGATTATTACTGCCATTGAGCACCAACGCATTTTTTTGAGCATGCCATGGAGCGTTGGTTTTGTCCGATTTTTTCAAGGCGTATTGCCAATTTGGTTTTTTGATTGGTTTGTAGGCAAAGTTATGGGGGTATATTCTACAATGGATCATTTCAAAGGGAGAGTATAATTATTTTCCTGCGAAAAATAATTATACTCTATTCTGATTTTTTCAAATTAAAGCATTTTGACACTGAAACGCATCTAAAATAAACTTGAAAATACACATAAAAAAAGCTGTCTTAAATTAATAAAGCAGCTTTTTTATTTTAAATTTAAAACACTAGTTGAATTGACCAGAAACATATTCAATTAAATTTTCATCACTCATTTTACTAGAAGTACTTTCTTTAGCCTCTACATTTTTGTACTGTGGAGTCTCGCGTAAATATTTAATAAATTGTTCTTGTGCAACTCCAGGTCCTGTTACATGCAATTCATCTACATTTTGCATGTGAGCAGTTATGTTTTTGAACAACTTGTGAAGTGAATCTCTTTCAGCATTATTTGCCGCATTTTCACTTGAATTACGAACTTGAGTATCTACTTTTTCATGTGCTAAAATTACGAAATCACCTGAATCTACATTTTCTCTACCTACAATAGATGCATGTTCGGAATCCATCCAAACACCAAACTGTTTTTTGTTTTTTTCTGACATAATTTTTATTTATTTTATTTATACTAATAGTATTAAGTCAACAAAAGTTTGCCGTTAACATCTTGCAAAATATAGAAAAACTTCTAAACCTTTCCGTAAAAAAATGTTAAATTGTTTATTTGGTTTAGTTTGCAGGATCCATAAATGCGAATCGCAATTCATTTTTTTGATACTTTCTTCAGCTTTGCTAAAGAGTAGAGTGTTCTTTTTTGTACAAATAATCCTGGAACATTTCTCGATGCGGGGAATGTTGCGACCAATTTTGATTTGGATTTCACGACGCAGTCTTTTTTGGCGGAGCAGACAAATTCATATAAGAATTTAATTACAGCCATTTATATCAGAGGACGATGGCGCTTTTAGACAATTAAATCAAAACAAAAAGTATCATATTTAGCAAATAGCACTATAAAATCAGCTGTGTAATCGTAAATTTGTAACACTACAATTTACATAAAAGGCTGAATAATCTTTAAAAACAACAAAATGAATGCAGAAAAAATAATACAAGAGAGACTAGGTACCATTGTAGATGTGCGCAGTCATGATGAATTTATGGGCGGTCATGTTGCGGATTCCATTAATATTCCTTTGAATGAAATCCCGCAAAGAGTGGATGAATTACGAACTCTTAATGGCCCATTAGTACTTTGTTGCGCATCGGGAAACCGAAGCGGACAGGCACAACTTTTTCTGACCGAACATGGAATCGAATGCTACAATGGCGGTTCCTGGCTAGATGTAAATTATTATCAATCAAAAACAAGTTAAATAAAATGATTGACACACTCAAAAAATTATTTGGTTTTGGACCAAAAACAGACTATGCCGATTTAGTAAAACAAGGTGCTATTGTTCTGGATGTACGAAGCAAAGGAGAATATGCCGGCGGACACATTAAAGGTTCCTTAAACATTCCGGTGGGTACCTTAAGCAATAACTTGGCTGAACTAAAAGATAAAAATCAGACTATTATTACGTGTTGTGCTTCGGGAATGAGAAGTGCTTGGGCTAAAAGCATTTTGAAATCAAATGGTTATTCACAAATTTATAATGGTGGAGGCTGGAGCAGCTTGCAAAACAAAATAAGTAAATAAAGCAGCAAGTTAAATTTTAAAAAATCATACTATTCGTATTTACAATTAGTTAATTAACAATTGATTAAAATATAGTTTGTTTAATTTTATAGTATTGGAAAAGTAAGTAATGCGTTTGAAAAATACAAGCATCAAATTTAGTACTACTTACAAAAATTAATCTTTAAAAAACAACTATTATGAGACCCGAAACTAGCAAAAGCGAATCTTTTAAAGTAGCTGCTCTAGAATCAAAATCAAATGCAGCACATGGATTGAGAGATTTATTTGAAGTTGGATTAAAAGACATTTATTGGGCAGAAAAAGTATTGACAAAAACGTTACCAAAAATGGTAAAAAATGCTTCCTCTCCGGAATTAGTTAACTCTTTAAAAAACCAATTAAGTGAAACGCACGAACACGTTTCCCGTTTGGAAAAAATATTTGAAGTAACTGGTATTGCACCAACAGCAAAAAAATGTGATGCCATGCAAGGCATATTGAAAGAGACTAATAGTCTTATCAAAGAAACCGATATTGGTATGGTACGCGATGCAGGTATTATTGCAGCGGATCAAAAGGTAAAACATTATGAAATTGCAACCTATGGCACTTTACATGCTTTTGCAAAAACTATAGGTGAAACCAAAGCGGCAGAATTGCTGGCAATGAATCTTAATGAAGAGAAAAAAACGGATGCTGCATTAACTGGAATCGCTTTATCCGCTATCAATAAACTGGCCTTTAAAGCAGATTCAATTACAAATACTTAAAATTGAACTGAATTCAAGACCGGTAATTTCTTACTGTTTCTCAATTGAAAAAAAGCCTGTTTATGCAGGCTTTTTTGTGGATAATTGCAACCTGTTTTCATAATTGTTTTAAATACAATCCTGACTTATACCCAAGTTAAATATTCAAAAAAACTATTGCCTTAACCCTAAATAAAAATTACATTTGCAGCAGTTTAACTTTTACACACAAAATGAAGCCTAACACACAACAATTAAACGATTTAACTATCCAAGTCAGAAGAGATATTCTTCGAATGGTACACGCTGTCAACTCAGGACACCCTGGAGGATCTCTAGGTTGTACTGAATTTCTGGTAACGCTTTACCAAAACTTGATGGAACGCAAAGAAGGTTTTGATATGGACGGTATTGGAGAAGATCTTTTCTTCCTTTCAAACGGACATATTTCGCCAGTTTTCTATAGCGTTTTAGCGAGAAGCGGTTATTTTCCAGTTTCGGAATTATCGACTTTTCGTTTGATCAATTCAAGATTACAGGGACACCCAACTACTCACGACAGTTTACCTGGAGTAAGAATTGCGTCAGGATCTCTTGGACAAGGACTATCCGTAGGAATTGGCGCTGCTCAAGCTAAAAAATTAAATGGTGACAAACATATTATTTACACGCTTCACGGTGATGGTGAATTACAAGAAGGTCAAAACTGGGAAGCAATCATGTATGCTTCTGCAAAAAAAGTAGACAACCTTATCGCTACTATTGACCTTAACGGAAAACAAATTGACGGAACTACTGATGAAGTTTTAGCAATGGGAAGTATCCGTGCTAAATTTGAAGCTTTTGACTGGGATGTTTTGGAAATTGAAAAAGGAAACGACCTTGAAGCTATTATAGCAGGAATGACAGATGCGAAATCAAGAACTGGAAAAGGAAAACCAGTTTGTGTATTATTGCATACGGAAATGGGTAACGGAGTAGATTTTATGATGAATACTCATGCTTGGCACGGTAAAGCACCAAATGATGCTCAACTTGACAATGCTTTAGGCCAAAACTATAATACTGGAGGAAATTCAGACTACTAAGAATTAAGATTGAAGATTAACGATTTCTGATTGCAGAATTTTTAATCTTTCAATTTTTTAATCTTTCAATTTTAAAATGAAAATGAAAAAATATACAAATACAGGAAGTAAAGATACTCGTTCGGGTTTTGGAGCGGGAATGACTGAACTAGGTCAAACCAATGAAAATGTTGTGGCACTTTGTGCGGATTTAATTGGTTCATTAAAATTTGATGATTTCAAGAAAAATCACCCGGAACGTTTTTTCCAAATTGGTATTGCTGAAGCAAACATGATTGGAATCGCAGCAGGATTAACTATTGGAGGAAAAATTCCGTTCACTGGAACTTTCGCTAACTTTTCTACTGGAAGAGTTTACGATCAAATTCGCCAATCAGTAGCTTATTCTGAGAAAAACGTGAAAATTTGTGCTTCACACGCAGGATTAACACTTGGAGAAGATGGTGCAACTCACCAAATCCTTGAAGATATAGGTCTAATGAAAATGTTACCGGGAATGACTGTAATCAATACTTGTGATTACAATCAAACTAAAGCAGCTACATTAGCTTTAGCGGATCATCATGGTCCTGCTTACTTGCGTTTTGGTCGTCCGGTTGTTCCTAATTTTATGCCAGCTGATGAGCCTTTCGTAATCGGTAAAGCGATACTTTTAAGCGAAGGTACTGATGTAACTATTGTTGCTACAGGACATTTAGTTTGGGAAGCGCTTATTGCTGCTGAAGCATTAGAAGCAAAAGGTATTTCTGCTGAAGTAATCAACATCCATACAATAAAACCTCTTGATGAAGAAGCGATTCTGAAATCATTGGCAAAAACAAAATGTATCGTTACGGCTGAAGAACATAATATCCTTGGTGGTCTTGGCGAAAGCATTTCCAGAGTATTAGCATTGAACACACCTGCTCCACAAGAGTTTGTGGCTGTAAATGATAGTTTTGGAGAATCTGGTACACCAGAGCAGTTAATGGAAAAATATAAACTAAACAATCAAGCGATTGTTGAAGCTGTAGAAAGAGTTATTAAAAGAAAATAATTTTTCTCTTTATAAATAATGAATCCCATTCGTTTTGTTGCGAATGGGATTTTTTTGTCATTTTTTTGTGTGATAACTTCTTTCCTCGCAAAGACTATCACTCAGTTTTTGTTAGCAACGAAGTTACCACATATAATAATTTGATATCCTTCAAAAAAAAATTCAAACTACAAAAAAATCCCATTCGTATTATTTGAACGAATGGGATTTTTTATGTACCGTCAGTTTATACTAATGACAGTTTTTATCTAAATGCTTTTTGATTCTTGCAGGATCAGTTGTGTTACCGCTACAGTTTGGAATATCTGCAAATGGGTAAGAGAATCCAGTTGCCGGGTTTTTGATTTCAATTTTAGTACCGTAGCCGTCGCCGTCGTCATCAACATCTGCAAAATTAGGAATACCGTCTCCATCCGTATCATCTGGATTGACAACTCCTGTTGCTAAAACTCTCATATAGCCATCTCCAGTCACATCTTCTTGATAAGAAGGAATTCCGTCGCCATCTTGATCCAATCGTTGAATTTCATATAATTTAAAACCAAACACAAGCGGAACATAAGCGGGAATTGTTCCCTTTCCAGCAGAATAATATGCTAATCCAGAAGGAATAAACATTACACCTGCACCAAAATCATTATAACTTACAGTACCATCAGTATTTGACGTATAACTCCCTGTTTTGAATTGAGGGAAAATTTCACTCCATCCAGTGATTACCCCAAATAAACTGAAAAATTGTTGTGGGTATTTTACTTCTTCAAATGGAGTTGCTGATAATGCAGTAACTCCTGATGTTGTTACACGTTCCAAATATTCGCCTTTATATGAAGCTAATACACCATCTACATTACAAGGTGCAATGCCGGTTCCGGTTCTTAACACCAAATAATACATTTTATAAGTAATATCGTGTAAACTTACATTTCTACTCTTTAGCTCGTAGGTAGTTTGATCCCAGATTGATTTTTGAGTTCCTCCTGCAGGAATTTTTACAATCGAAATATCTTGATCGTCTATAAATCCAGGATGACTAACAACTGTTATGTAATATGTTTTTAAATATTCTTCAATGTCGGTATTATCAGTAGCATATTGTACTGCATAATCTCTAGGTGGTGTCACTTCTGGAGTGTCATTATTCTTCGAACATGAAAATAAAGAGACAACACCAATCATTAAAATAAAATAATACTTAAATTTGTTCATTATAGCTAATTTTTTAAGTGCGCAAGATACAATATTGATTGATTTTTGTAAACTATTTAACTCCGATTTTAGAAAATTTATGAGAATAGATAAATATTTATGGTGTGTACGATATTATAAGACAAGAAATATGGTTACTGAAGCTTGTAAAAAGAACCACATAACCGTAAATGGGCTGGTTGCCAAGCCTTCAAAGGAAGTTTTTCCTACAGATAAAATCACGTTCCGGAAAGACCAAATCACACAAATAATTACTGTCCTGGACATTCCAGAAAATCGTGTCGGGGCCAAACTCGTTGATATCTATCGAAGAAATGACACTCCGGCCGAAGCCTATCAGCATTTAGAACTTTTAAAACTGTCTAAAGAACATTACCGAAAAAATGGAACAGGGCGACCTACCAAAAAAGATAGAAGAGACATTGATGGATTTCTCCCCTCCCCGACCCTCCCCGAAGGGGAGGGAGACGAGCCTTCATAAATTAAGTAAAATATCGAATAATCTTTGCAAAACCCAGTTCCCGCCCCGAAGGTATGATTGGAAGACAAGTGTTGACAAATAAAAATCAAGTAAAATATCGAATAACCTTTGCCATACCTGGCTCCCTCCCCTTCGGGGAGGGCTGGGGAGGGGAATAAATCAAGTAAAATATCGAATAACCTTTGCCAGACCTAGCTCCCTCCCCCTCGGGGAGGGCTGGGGAGGGGAATAAAATTTTTAAACAATGAATAAAAATATCATCTTAACCAATCAGGAAATTGAGCATAAAATAAAGAGAATTGCCTACCAAATCTACGAAACATTTGTAGGTGAAGAAGAAATTGTCATTGCAGGAATTGCGAATAACGGTTTTATTTTTGCCAAAAAGATTGCCCAGGCCCTAGAAACCATTTCTTCGCTTAAAGTCTCACTTTGCGAAGTTCAAATCAACAAACAAAATCCCGAATTGCCCATCCACACCTCTTTGTCAAAAGAACAATATTCGAATAAAGGATTGATTCTTGTTGATGATGTGTTAAACTCCGGCACTACATTGATCTATGCAGTACGGCATTTTATAGACGTTCCGTTGAAAAAATTTAAAACTGCAGTTCTGGTAGACAGAAACCATAAGAAGTATCCGGTAAAAGCCGATTTTAAAGGAATATCGCTTTCCACCTCTTTGCTGGAACACGTACAAGTCGTTTTTGATGAAGATGGAACTAGCTATGCGTATTTAAGCTAAAATATTAACAATGTCAAGAACTACCTGATCAATCGTTTTATCATCTACATTCACTTTATACCGCGCCTGATTATAATAAAAACTTCTTTCAAAAAGGTGCATCGCAATAAACTCCTTCATTTCCTCATCATTTTTATTGGCGATAAGGGGTCTTTTGCTTTTATTGGCACACAATCTGCTAAATAAAGTTTCTATTGATGCTCTCAAATATACAGACACCACATTTTCTCCTTTTAATAGTTCATGATTGTTGGCATAACAAGGCGTTCCTCCTCCAAGACCGATAATCATATCCTCCGAAGAGTTCAATAATTCAAGAAAAGCTTTATGCTCTATTTTTCGAAAATAAATTTCGCCATGCTTTTCAAAAATGGCATTTATAGACAAATTTGTTTTTTCTTCTATATATTCATCTAAATCTACGAACGGAATCCTGATGATTCTTGACAGTGTTTTAGCAATAGTGGACTTCCCGCAACCCATATAGCCTAATAATATAATTTTTCTCATGGAATAAAACCTTATGAATTAAGGCGTTAAGATTTATTGTTAAAAAAAGACAAATTTATACTAAAATAGCTTGCAAAACTCCAAATAAAGTCCTTATATTTGCACCCGCATTCAAGGGAAGAATATGACTCGATAGCTCAGTTGGTAGAGCACATCACTTTTAATGATGGGGTCCTGGGTTCGAGCCCCAGTCGGGTCACAAAACGGTGATCAACACATAATTTCCTTGAAGCATTGACTCGATAGCTCAGTTGGTAGAGCACATCACTTTTAATGATGGGGTCCTGGGTTCGAGCCCCAGTCGGGTCACAAAAGGTTGAGTAATTTATTACTTGACCTTTTCTTTTTTTAGGCCACGTGGAGAAACGGTAGACTTGCCAGCTTGAGGGGCTGGTGCTCGCAAGGGCGTGTGGGTTCAAATCCCACCGTGGTCACTTTTTAGAACAAAAAAAATCCTAATCTCTAAATTTACAAGTGATTAGGATTTTTTAATTTAAAGCCTGTATTATTTCTGAATTCTAATTACTCAGTTCCCTAAAATACGAACTTATTTTATCAGTACTCTTTTATATTTGGGTATATTTTTTAAGACAGTACCAGTACCTCTAACCACAGCTCTCAAAGGATCTTCTGCAATAAATACTGGCAAATCAGTCTTCAGCGAAATCCTTTTATCAAGACCGCGCAGCAATGCTCCTCCTCCTGCGAGATACAAACCCGTATTATAAATATCCGCAGCCAGTTCCGGTGGTGTCAATGAAAGCGTTACCATAATCGCATCTTCAATTCTCTGTATTGATTTATCCAAAGCTCTTGCAATTTCTCTAAAGGCAATCAAGACCTCCTTAGGTTTCCCGGTAAGCAAATCCCTTCCACGAACCGTTATGTCATCAGGAGCATCCTCAAGTTCTTCCATTGCGGCGCCAACATCAATTTTTATTCTCTCAGCAGATGCATCTCCAACATACAAATTATGCTGGGTTCTCATATAAAACAATATATCATTAGTAAAAACATCCCCAGCAATTTTTATGGATTTGTCACAAACTATTCCTCCGAGGGCAATAACCGCAATTTCCGTAGTTACTCCACCAATATCAACGATGAGATTCCCCTTGGGTTCCATCACATCTAAACCAATTCCAATAGCAGCAGCCATAGGCTCATGAATCAAATACACTTCTTTTCCGTTTACCCGTTCGCAAGACTCCTTAACGGCTCTCATTTCTACCTCGGTAATACCACTTGGAATACATACAACCATTCGCAGTGCGGGAGTAAAGAAATTTTTCTTTATTTCAGGTATATTTTTTATAAACCAGCTGATCATTTTCTCTGAGGCATCAAAATCAGCAATAACCCCGTCTTTTAGTGGCCGGATTGTTTTAATATTCTCGTGTGTCTTACCCTGCATTAAACTGGCCTCTTTACCCACAGCAATAATTTTTCCATTTCTAATATCCCGGGCCACCATAGAAGGACTATCGACTACTATCTTTCCGTCATAAATTATTAAAGTATTTGCCGTCCCTAAATCCATAGCTATCTCCACTATCATAAAATCAAATAAGCCCATAATATAGTTTTGTTCTTAGAAACGTTATTGTTGCTGTTTTATTCTCTATCAAGATGAAAATTCCCCAAAAGAAAATGGATGAAATTTTAGGCAAAAGCGAAAAGTGGCGTACTATTCAAGTGCGCTCAGTCCATAAAAAGCAACTTTGGAGGATGTTTGGCAGATGAGGAACATTTTATCAAATCAGCTAAAAAATGGTTCGGAAATTGTCCCGTCAAGGTCACAATTAAATAAAAATGCTTCAAAAATAATCAAGTTTACTTGAGATTATTTTTGAAGCATTTTTATTTAATCCCGACGTTTGAGAGGAGCTTTGTTGGGGAAGACGAGAAAAAACCGCTATCTCACTATATTTTTAGCTGATGAATTTTAATAAGTTCCTTCCAGCTTTCATAAAAAGAGCATTAAAATTAAAAACCCAATTGACAAACCCGCAGCTGTAATGAAAAAAGTTCCTATGTATAAAAACAGTTTATTTTTATGTGACCTTCTTAGTAGCTCAATATCTCCTGTTCTATATTTAATTTCAGACATTTTTTTCTACGATATTAAATTTACAAATATTCCAACAATAGAAATCCATTTTTTTACAAAGTAACAAGGATTGGACTGTTCTCACAATACCAACTTTTAGTGATATTTACTTTATTTTTTCTATTATTTTGTAAAAATATCCATTTGCAATAGGAATAAATTGAGGTTTACCTCATTCTAAGTATTTTTTTATATAGTCCCCAAAATAACACGTCTTAAAATTATTTTGACAACAACAAAAAAGCGCCTTGGTAAACCACCAAGACGCTTATAATTATAAGTAAGTCATTTTATTTTTTAAACATTTCCTGCAAAGGCTTTAACTGTTCTATATCGATTTTAGATTCTTTCAAAACCGAAAGCATCGTCATAATATTATTGGGATTCATATCCTTTCCCAGAATTCGGACTACTGCAAAACCAGTTTCTTTTTTATTGGCAAAAAGCACAAACTCTTCTATATGTTCATCTGAACCCACAAAACTTACAGAAGCCCCTTCTTTGCCTGAACCAAACTTCATCAGCTGTTGGTACTTTTTGTCCTTTAGAATCAAATTGACTTTGTCTCGTTCCAGTTCAAATTGCGCTTTGTTTGTTCCATTAAGTTTGAAAGCCAATACATTCATCTTCTCAAAGGATTGCAAAGCTTCATTCTGCTCCGATGACAACTTAGCTTTATCCACATTCAATATACTTGGAGAAACATCCAAAGCAATAAAATTCTTGTTTTCTGTATTTTCTACAAAGTATTTCTGTAGCGTAGGCTCTGAGTTGCAACTGATCAAAAACAAACTAAAGAGCAGCAAAATGCTATAAACAGCTTTCATTTTACTTTTTACCTTTTGTTGCTCTCTTCAAATCGTCGCCACCTGGAATTCGCATTTTATCAGTAAGAATAGAAATCTCACTCAAATCGAAATCACCCGTTAATGACATTAAAACCGTGTCATCATTTTTAGCTCCTTCAATAAACATAAGCAACTCTCTTATCTGAGAATCTTTCGCTCCAGATTTCACTAAAATTTTGATGTTTTTTCCGCTGTCATTCACACGCATCAACTCTTCGAGACCTGCTGATTTTATGTACTTTTCAGCCGAAGCTTTCATTTCGTTTTCTACTCTGGTACTTTTGGTGGTGAAAACTTTCAGGTTGTCTAACTTTTTTATCAGGTTCAAGTACTGTTGTGTCTCCTTATCAGAAGCATCCACTTTAACTTTGCTCATTAAGTCAAACATTTTTTTGTTGACTATTATTGAAGTAACATCGTCCTGACCGTCGAATTTATCGAAGGCAGCTTGAGCGAAAAAAGGACTTGAAACTAATACTACTACTAATGTTAATATAAACTTTTTCATTTTTTGATTGATTATTTTATTGTTTAAAAATTAATTCTTTTGATTCTTGGTATTCCTTAATGTAATGTACACTTTCTATGCCAACATTTACATGATTCGATAATAATGCCAATGCTTTTTGAGTTTGTCTAAAGGCAACTTCAGGATCATCATACGTTCCCAAATCTTGTTTACTGTTTGCATCCTCGTAATTGTAATACACGTACGTTCCTATTCCCATCAAAACGATAACCGAAGCGGCCATGGATAACCATGGGACATTTCGCTTTTTATACTCGTCCCGCAACTTCGGGATAGGAAGCAGTGGGATTTCTTGCGCAAACTTTTGGTCTGCGGCAAGAGACAAATAACCAAACAAAGGCTTGTACTGTTCTAAATGCTGCGCAACATTTAATGAAGAAAAATAAGTACGTAATTCATTTTCTTCGACAATACTGGTTTCCCCTTGAAAGTATTTTTCTATTAATAATTCTATTTTATTTAATTCCATAATTATGCGTTTTAGTCATGCTTTCTCTTATCGTTTTTCTTGCTCTTGAAAGTGCTACGCGAATGGCCGTTTCATTCATTTCGGTTATTTTCGCGATTTCAGCAAATTCATATTGTTCTATATCCCGCATCTGAATTAACAGTCGTTGTTGTGCGGGCAACTGACTAATTATTTTCTCCACCCAATTCAAACTATCACTGTCTTCCACTTTTTTATCTACGCTTGGCTCTCTATCGGTAAAATTAGTATGGACGATTTTTAGATTCCCCGCTCTTTTTGATTTTAATTGATCCAAACAATAATTTTTTGTCATCGTCATTGCAAAAGCTTCTACACTATTAAACCCATCCAAACTTCCATTTTTACTCCAAAGCTTAACCAAAACTTCCTGAGTGGCATCCTCGGCTTCCTCCGTGCTCGTCAGCAGTCGCTTTGCCAGCCGAAAGACTTTGTCTTTGAATGGAGTGGTTAGCTGCACAAACTCATTTTGGTTCATAAAGAGTAGTTATTAAATCGGTTATACAATCAAGACGATGCATATTTCTTTTTGTTACAAATAATAGAAAATAAAAACTAAAGTTACTATTTTTACGTTCTTAATTCATATTGAAACTAATTACATGAAAAAAACATTCAAACTTAGCCTTATATTATTTTTAGCCCTTTTTACCTTCCAAGGTTGCCAGGATATGGACGATGTCGCTGCGCCAATGGATCTGGAAATCAAAGATTTTGTTTGGAAAGGCCTAAACCAATACTATTTATGGCAAGACAAAGTCCCTAATTTGTCCGATGACCGTTTTGCTTCTCAGGCAGAATTGAATACTTTTTTGTCCGGATATTCTTCTTCTGAAAGTTTATTTGATGCTTTAAGAGTGGACAAGTCCATTGATAGATTCAGCTGGATTGTAAGTGATTATTTGGTCTTGGAACAAGAACTACAAGGCACTTCCCTAAATAACGGAGTTGATTTTCGTTTAAATATAAAACCAGGAAGTGATCAGTTAATCGGTTATGTGCGTTATATTCTCCCCAATTCAGATGCGTCAACCAAAGATATTAAGCGTGGCGACTTGTTTTACGGTATAAATGGAATACAACTTACTTTAAGCAATTATCAAACACTATTGGCAACAGATAGTTACACTTTAAATTTTGCTGATTATGACGGAACGACATTTATTGCAAATGGAAAAACAGTTGCATTAACCAAAACAACTTTAGAAGAAAACCCAATTTTTATAAATAAAGTGATAACCTCAGGGACTCATAAAATAGGATATTTGATGTACAATGGTTTTTATTCGAATTATGATAACCAATTGAACGATGCTTTTGGCACGCTAAAAACGCAAGGCATTACTGATTTAGTACTTGATTTACGTTATAATTCTGGCGGTTCTGTTCTTACAGCCACCCGTTTAGCAAGTATGATTACGGGACAATATACCGGACAGTTATTTTCAAAACAACAATGGAATAGTAAAATCAACAGTTATTTTGAAACGAATAATCCTGAGGCATTAAAAAACAACTTTACGGATAAAATAGGAAGTACTCCTGTCAACAGTTTGAATCTGTCTAAAATTTATATTCTAACGACAAAAAGTACTGCTTCGGCAAGTGAATTAGTAATTAACGGATTGAAGCCTTACATGGAGGTTGTACAAATCGGCGACGTAACCACAGGAAAAAATGTAGGTTCCGTTACATTATATGACTCGCCTACTTTTGGCAAAGCCAACAGAAACCCAAATCATCGCTATGCCATGCAACCAATCGTTTTAAAAATTGTAAATGCAGCTGGTTTTGGAGATTATTTCAGCGGATTAGTGCCTAATTATGTGTTGAAAGAAAACCTAGCTAATTTAGATATTCTTGGTAATACAACAGAACCTTTATTAAGTACTGCAATTGGCAAAATTACCGGAACAGCAAGAATGTTAAAACTAAGTCCCGAAAAAGATTTCGAATATTTTATTGATGCAAAATCAATAAATGGATTGCAAAACCAAATGTATATTGACAAAGCGCCCGAAGGTCTTTTGAAAGCTTTGAAATAATTAAAAAAGCTACATACTAAAACAATGCTTCTGGAGTTATTACCTAATAATCAACACTTTACACTACTTTGATATGAAAAATACATCTAAATTAGTTTTGACTTTGACCGTAATGGCTTCTTTTGCATTTATCAAGCCTAAGCATTCAGAGCCCAAAAAAATAAATATTGTCATTGATGCGGGTCACGGTGGAGATGATTTTGGAGCGACTTCAGATGCAATTACCGAAAAACATATTGTGGCGCAGGTCACTAAAAAAATAAAATCCTTAAATAGTAATGTCGTGATTCATTTCACTAGAGATGAAGATAATTTTTTATCCTTAAAGGACAGGACTGATTTCATAAACAAACTTAAACCAGATTTAGTGTTGTCATTACATGTAAATTCAAGCTTAAATAATGAAACATCAGGCTTGGAATTTTATGTGGCAAAAGAGACTGAATTTTTTGAAAAGTCAAATGAAATTGCAGAAAAACTAATAGACAAATTTGCAACGTGTAAGAATTTAAAAATATCTACTGTAAAAACGGGTCCTTTTTATATTCTTAAAAAATCAGATGTTCCAGCCGTAATTGTTGAACTTGGCTATTTGACCAATGAAAATGACAAAAAATACCTGATTGATGAAAACGAGCAAAATAAAATGGCCAAATCCATTTCGGAATTTATTTCAGAAATGAAATAAAAACAACAACCATAAAATAGAGGCTGTCCCGAAAAGACAGCCTCTTTTAGTATAAGGGAATTTTGATCTATCAATTGTTTATTGAATATTTGAAATTTATCATTAAAAATTACTCTAATAGGTTATTCCCTTCGTTTGTAAAGCCTAAAAAAAGTTCTGAAATTGTGCAAACGGGCTTTTGTTATGCAACCAGAAAAGTTGTGAGCAATAGCAATTAAACCAAATTCAATATTTACTTTGGTTAATGTAAAACGTTCAAATCCCTTAGTTTTCCTCATCTTTCCAGAAACGGGTTCCGGTTCTATGAATCTTTTAGAGTAAATTTCATTTTCTGGTTCACTTTCTAAATTTTCTCTTACTCTCGTTTTGAGCTTTTGAAGATTATGATTAATTTCTATTTTTCTATTTCCCTGCCTTTAAAGCATTGCCCTCGCATTGGACAACCTTCACAATTGACAGCTTGATATACGGAATAATGTTATAAAAAACCCTAAAGTTATTTTTGATTTTTTAGTATAAATGTTGATCCTTTTTTGCCTCATTGGGCAAACTAAAAAATCCTGTTCAGCATTATAAAAAGGTTTTGTGTGTGGAATACGTTTTTTTTATGCTTGCGAGTCTGTTCAATTCGATATCATTTGTATGGAACACAAAAAATCAACTTATTTGTTATCCGTTAGTTGATAATTCTCTTCGCTTCCATAACCAGCATTGGCAGTAACTTGTTTGGATTGTTTCTGACAAGCTTTTTCAACATTTAAATTCAATGGGAAAAGTTCTTGTTGATGAACCGAATAGCAATTGAAAACGGCTGCATAATTATTGTTTTTATACTAATATTCACGATTATAAATAAAAAAACTGCCAGAAAATCACTTTTCGGACAGCCTCTTTAGTTAAAATTAGGTTTTGAAATTATTTGGAAGACATTACTTTTTTCGTAAATGTTCCTTGATTGGTAGTTACTTTCACAACATACACTTGCTGATGTCTTTTGCTTGCTTTAAGATCCAATGTTACTTCTTTGTCTAAATAACTATTAGTATCGATTTTAGAAAGCACTGACATTCCTTGCGCATTGAACACCTCGATTTTCACATCAGATCTGTAATCAAATTTGTATTTGATGGTAAGCTGATCTTTGAAAGGAACTGGGTATGCATCGAAACCTGCACTTGGAGTTTCGTCTTTTGTCACTGCTACTTTTGGAGCGGCTGCAATTTTACCTCCTGGTATTGCTGTTGGTGTTGATGCTGCACAACTACTTACAGAGGACCCGCAGCCATTGACAGAAACAGAGACCTGATAACCCGATCCAGCCAGAATATTACTAAATGTAGCAGAAGTCGCAGTGCCCCCAGTATAAGTTGTTTCCAAATTATTGGGAGTATTAAGTCCTATAATCCCCGTAATAGGATTTCCATCTTTATTCCTAACTGTATAAGTAGCTCCAGGGATAATATCGGAAAGAGTAATGCTGAAAGTGGTTTTATCACAAGCGGGTGGATTGTAAGCTATACTAGGTGCAGAAGGTGTTGTATTCACTGCAAGTAAATTATTGGCTACACCAATGCAATCTCCGGTTCCACTCAATTTCGCATATACTGTTTTGTTGCCCGATACGTATGCGTTGGCAGGTGAAATCGGAGTAGAGAAAACTCCTGCGTTATAAGTTTCATACCATCCTAATACTGATACAGTAGTTGATGCACCAACTACTGTAGTATTCTTGGATGTTAAATTAAAACTAGCGGTATTGCCACCTGCAGTTGAGGAACAAAGTGTTTGGCTTGTATTTGTTCCCGCTGGTGTTGTATTCACTGCAAGTAAATTATTGGCTACACCAATGCAACCTCCGGTTCCACTCAATTTCGCATATACTGTTTTGTTGCCCGATACGTATGCATTGGCAGGTGAAATCAGATTAGAGAAAACTCCTGCGTTATAAGTTTCATACCATCCTAATACTGATACAGTAGTTGAT
>NZ_JBHZPZ010000029.1:0-26903 GCF_042787345.1 Flavobacterium xylosi
AGAAAATTATAGAAATACAAGAGAAATTAAACAATAGACCAAGAAAAAGATTTAATTTTGAAACACCTAATTATATGTTTAATCAAAAAGTTGCATTTATAACTTGAATCCTGCTTTATAAAACATGTACTTCACAAAAAGTACTACGTTTTAATATTTTTAAAATATTTTCTTCGAATCCATTTTTCAAGGCTGATAATTATTAGAATTGAAAAAGCTACCATGGCAGAAACCCCCCATGCCTCAGCTTTTAATGGAGAGGAGTGAAACCAACGATTCATAAATGGAAAATAAACAAAAGCGGCCTGAACAAACAGTACTGTTGCAATTCCGATATAAATAAATGGATTGGAGAAAAGCCCGATTTTATTGACTGAAAAATTAAGAGATCGGCAATCAATAAGATAAAACACCTGAAATAAAACCATTGCTGTTACTGCCATTGTTTGAGCTTCCGAAATAGCCTGTGAATGTGCCATACCCATGGACAGTTCAATATTATATTCCCAAAGAAATAATCCAATTGTTCCACCTGCCATTACCAGAGAAACTAGTATCATCCTGAAAATTATCAAGGAACTTAATAACGGTTTATTGGGTTTACGTGGAGGACGATTCATTACATCGGGTTCCATTGCTTCAAGTGCAAGCGGCAATGACAAGGCAACGGCAGTTATAAGATTGATCCATAATACCTGAACAGGCTGCATTGGGATGAGTAGAATTCCCCCTTCTGAGGGAAAAAACAACACGGCAATAAAAATAACCAATCCCAATCCTATACTTGTAGGCAGAAGAAATACAATAGATTTCAAAAGGTTATCAAATACCCTTCGTCCTTCTTCAACAGCAGCCTTTATACTTTCAAAATTATCATCGGCCAGGATCATGTCTGCCGCCTCTTTGGCAACAGCTGTACCAGTGATACCCATAGCTACGCCAATATCTGCACGTTTAAGTGCAGGGGCATCATTTACACCATCTCCTGTCATGGCTACCACTTCCCCATTGGCCTGAAGTGCTTTCACAAGATTTAGTTTGTCTTCGGGGGATACCCGTGCGAAAATATTGGTGTTTTTTACAATTTCCTGAAGCTCCTGAGTGTTCAAATTCTGAAGTTCCTTTCCGGTGATAACTCTTTCTGCATTCATAAATCCAAGTTCCCTGCCTATTGCTGCGGCTGTTGCAGGATGGTCTCCGGTAATCATTTTCACCGTAATACCAGCATTATGACACGAATCTATCGCTTCTTTTACTTCCAACCTCGGAGGGTCGCTCATGGCCTGTATCCCTAAAAAAGTAAATTCGCAAAGGTCCTCTTCCATAATGAGTGCTGAATGTTTGCTATCCACCTTTCTGCAAGCAAAAGCCAATACTCTCATCCCAGTTCCCGCTAATTGTAAAGCTTCCATTCGTACCTGCTCCGTGTCAAAACTCATGAGTGACTTTTCACTATTCAATAAAAGTGGAATAACTGATTCAGGCGCACCTTTGAGGTAAATTATTTTTTCTTCGGAAGGAGACTGATGAAGAGTAGCCATTATTTTTTTTGCGGAATCAAAGGGTAATTCATCCAGTCTCGGCCATTTGTTTCTTAGTTCGTCTTCATTTATTCCAAACTTTCCGGCTACTGCTATCAGGGCAACCTCTGTAGGGTCTCCTACTGATTTCCAATGACCCTCTTTTTTATGAAGTGTTGCGTCATTGCACAGTGCTGCAGCCCTAATAAGTTCACCAATTTCTTCCTCATTCCCCTCTTCACCAGAATCGTTTTTTAAAATTTCACCATCAGTATTAATGCCTACTCCTGTAACATTGAATTTTTGCTTTCCATTCCAAAGTACCTGAACGGTCATTTCGTTAAGGGTAAGCGTTCCCGTTTTGTCTGAACAGATTACAGTAGTGCTGCCCAGGGTTTCTACAGCGTATAAATGCCTGATAATAGCTTGTCTCTTTGCCATTCGGATAATACCGATAGCTGATGCGATAGTAATTACGGCAGGCAGTCCTTCCGGGATAGCCGCTACCGCTAGAGTAATGGCAAAAAATATTGCATCTATGAATGTATAATTACGAAATATTCCTATTAGAAAAACCAAAATGCCAACAAGGATGATGGCATAGGTAATTCCCCTTGCAATTTTTTCAAGAGATTTTGTCAGCGGAGATTTTACAGATGTGGTAGTTTGAAGAAGTGCGGAAATTTTACCGATCTCGGTATTAATACCTGTCAAAACAACCACGCCTTCTGCTGTGCCAGAAGTAATCAATGTGCCGCTAAAAACCATATTCTTACGATCAGCAACTCCTGCATCTGCATCAATGATATCTGTATTTTTTTCTACTGGTAAAGATTCTCCTGTAAGGATAGATTCATTACACTGCATGTTTTTTACGAATGTGAGCCGCATATCTGCCGATACCTTATCGCCAGCCTGAAGCAATACATAATCACCGGGGACAAGTTCAGCAGCTCGGATATTCTTTTGCTTTCCATCTCTAATTACTGTAGCATTTTCCGGAATTAATTGGAGAAGCCCCTGAATGGTTTTTCCAGCCTGATACTCCTGAACAAACCCAATAATAGCATTAATAATTATAACAGAAAATACCACTATTCCGTCAGTAATTTTACCCATTGTGATAGCAAGGATGGCAGCAGCAAGGAGAACATATATAAGTGGGTTAAGAAATTGCCTTAGCAAAATTTTAAAGGCACTTTCTCTGTTTTGCCTGTGCAGTATATTGGGTCCCACCATTTTCAGAAGCTTCCCGGCTTCTGTCGAATTAAGACCTTTTGAGGAAGTATTTAAGTTCTCTAATACATGATTATAAGAAACTGAATGCCATTCTTTATTTTGCAGTAAGTCATCCATAAGAGTTTCAATTTATATTTGTTTGATTTTTTACATATAATTAAACAATTCAAAAACAGAACGTTACTAAATTTGTTTAGGTTTTGTTTTGTGGTGCCTTACAATATTTTAACAAAAAATAAGCAAGACCGAGTGCGGCAATTAATAATGCTAAACTTATAATAACATTGCTATTTGTTTGCTGTATATCTAGTGTGATTATTTTAGTTGAAATAGCAATAATTGAGATTTCTATAATTGGAACAGTAGGAATTGTATTGGATGAAATAATTAATAGCAATGCTTTTATAAGCTCATAACCTACCGCAATAATCAATATCAAATTAAATACTTCGAATAAAGTGGAAACATCAATCAATAAATAAGGGGGAGTGGTAATTTTTTTAAATTCTAAATAGATAAGATGTAATGTACCCAATATTAAAATTAAAGTCATAATGCCAATTAAAACACGAATTATATTTTTATTAATGGCTATAATTATTCTTAAAAATTTATCATCGCTCTTCATAGTATTTTTATTTAACAGATCAAAGTTGGAGATTAATTATTTCAATTTTTAAGCGTTGGCTTGTCAAATCGGCAAAAAGCCCTCCGAAAATTGATCTTAAGTTTTCGATATTTTATGCTTGTCCTCTGTATCAACTTTATAAGGGTTGTCTTTTACGCGATTAAAGTCCTGTTATTACAAGTAAATTTAGTTATAAAAATGTGTCCTTTTAGCAATATAATTGTTTTTTTTAATTAGTTGTTAGCAACAAACACAGAAACATTGGTTTGTTGGTTAGCAAAAAGTTAATCATAAGTTGTCTATGTTTTATGTTTGACAACTATGACAATTTTTTAGGCTATTTGTTTTTTGCGTAAGTTTTATTTTTCCACTTTCCACATTTTAATTGTCAGCTTAAGTTCTTAATGAGGTATATCTACAGAACGTCCGAGGAAACACAAGGAACTTTATGTTTTATCCATAAATATTACGAAAAAACTGATATTAATAAAAAATGACCGGATTTTTAATAAGTCTCTAATTGAAACAAAAAAAGCCATCATAAATCAAAATGATGGCTTTTTTGTTTCAGTAAACAGAAAATCCTACTACAAAAAACCCAAAGTTCGTTCCAAAGCCATTCCTCTAGAACCTTTTATTAAAATAGTGCTGTTTTCAATTTTAGTTTCTTTTAAATAATCTGAAAAAGTTTCAAATGTCTCGTAAAACCAAAAATTACTTTTATCAATTCTATCCTCATAAAATGCTTTTCCAATAAAATAACACTTCACTTTTTCTTCATTAAAAAGCATCGTTACAATTGCCTGATGCTCTTGTTGACTTTCCTCACCCAACTCAAACATATCTCCCAAAATCATAATCTTATTTGGATTATCTAACTGTAGGAAATTTTCGATTGCAACATTCATGCTGCTTGGGTTCGCATTATAAGCATCCAGAATAATCTGGTTTGTTCCTTTAGTTACTAATTGTGATCTGTTGTTTTCCGGAATATAACTTTCCAACGCTTCTCTGATTGCTAAATCCGCTACACCAAAATACTTTCCTATAGTAAGTGCGGCATTTATATTATTCGCGTTGTAGAGACCTATTAAATGAGATGAAATCGTAAAACCAGCATAACTAATTACTACAAAAGGATTTGCTTTTACTTCCGTAATATTTACATCCGCCTTTTCTTTATTTATTCCAAAAGAAAATGATTTTAATACTTTTGATTTTTCAACCTGAATTGGATCTTCTAAATTTATAAAAGTCAATTTTTCATTATGGAAAAGATATTGATACATTTCACTTTTCCCTTCAATCACACCTGCTACTCCGCCAAATCCTTCCAGATGTGCCTTCCCAAAATTAGTAATATAGCCATAGTCTGGCTTTGCTAATTCACAAAGAAATTCGATTTCCTTTTTATGATTGGCACCCATTTCTACAATTCCAATTTCAGTCTCCGAATTAAAAGAAAGCAAAGTCAAAGGCACTCCAATATGGTTATTTAAGTTTCCAACGGTGGATTTGATTTTATATTTTTTCGAAAGAACAACAGATATAAGTTCTTTAGTAGTTGTTTTTCCATTGCTGCCGGTAAGAGCAATTATAGGCAATTTTAGATATTCCCGATGAAACTTCGCTAATTCCTGAAGCGCTACTAAACTGTCTTCTACCAAAATAGTCCTTTGGTCAATATAATATGCTTCATTGTCAATTATTACATAAGAAGCTCCTTTTTCCAGTGCTTCTTTAGCAAATGTATTGGCATCAAAACGATCTCCTTTTATAGCTACGAATAAGGAACTGGATTCAATTTTACGAGTATCTATTGAAACCGATTTACACTTTAAAAACAAACTATGAATGCTGATTATATCCATTTAAAACTGATTTAAAAAAAAAGCCCTAATGAAAGGGCTTTTTTTATTACTTTATGAAAAATTAATTTCTGGGTGATTTTCTTTTTTCAGATTTAGCACCAACTTTTGACATTGCACATCTAAATCCAATATAGTCCGTCGCCATATCTTGAGGAAAATACCTTCTTTGTGCCGGATCTAACCAATAAGCTCTATCTCTCCAAGATCCTCCTTTATAAACTCTAACCTCATTATTTATCAAGGTAGTTCTTTTACTGGAAACATCATATTTTCTAACCATTTTTCCTAAACTATCCGTAGTGACATTGTGTTTAGGAGAATTGTACATGATTTTTTCCTGTTTTTGTTTTTCGTTGTCTGATTCAGATCCGAAATTATAATATCTGGTAGATTGTTTATCACCATCTCTGTAATTGACATTATCGCTTTTATCGAAATTTTGTCTCAAATACGTTTCTTGTTCATCAACTGGAACTTGAGCTATTTGTCCAGGGAAGTTTCTAGCTACAATTCTTCCATTACTTAAAGTATCATATTTCATATTCTCTTTAGTAACGATTTCAACCTTACCGTCTGCACCAATTTTATTTTTAGTGTATTGATTTCCTCTAAAATAATTGAAATCATTAGATTCATTATCAATCATTGGTCTGTAAACATCTTGAACCCATTCGGCAACATTCCCAGCCATATCATACAATCCAAAATCATTTGCGGGATAACTTTTTACTGCGTTGGTAATATCAGCGTTATCATCAGACCAACCAGCTATACCACCATAATCTCCATTTCCTTGTTTGAAATTGGCTAACTGATCCCCTTTGCTTTGTCTTTTTCCTGAACGAGTATAATCTCCCGACCAAGGATATTTTTTCTGTCCTTTGTAAATATTATATTCTCTTTGTCCTACATCTGCTGCAGCTGCATATTCCCATTCTGCTTCTGTAGGGAGCCTATATTCTGGAAGAATAATTCCAGAAGAGCGTTGTGCATATATGTTTTTTGCTTCTGTAACTTTCCCGTCTTTTCCAGCTTTAGGCGCTCTCGCTCCTTTTCTGCCTTTCAAAACAATCTCTTCATTACCGCCATAAGTTAGCGTTGGACTATTTAGATATGTTTCAGTACTAAAAGAACTTTCTGCTGTAACATCCTGCGTTTTAGCATTTTTCTTCAGGTAACCATTTTTTTCCAAGACAGCTTCATTTACACGATCTGTTCTCCATTTACTAAATTCAACTGCTTGAATCCAGTTTACACCAACAACAGGATAATTAGCATAAGATGGATGTCTTAAATAATTATTAGTCATCGTCTCATTGTATCCTAATCTATTTCTCCAAACTAAAGTGTCTGGTGAAGCACCTTCGTATATATTCTTATAATTTTCTTCTGTTGGCGGAAAAACTTGTTTCAACCAATCTAAATACTCTAAATACATGAAGTTTGTCACCTCAGTCTCATCCATATAAAAGGATTGAACGTGTTGTTGAGTTGGCGTATTATTCCAATCATGCATAACATCATCTTGTACTTTACCCATTGTGAAGGTACCGCCTTCAACAAACACCAAACCTGGTCCTGCTTCTTGCTTTTTAACAGCTTTCTTATTATCCACATTCCATCCGGTAGCCCTTGATGCATTTTTGGAGCTAGACTTTTTACTGCAACTAGCCAAACCTGCAATCATTAATATTGACATCATCAATCCAAAGGCCAAAATTTTGTTTAGTTTCATACTCTTTAGTAGGTAATAATTTTAAAAGTTTCGCAATATAACAATTAACCGTTAACTTGCAATATGATTTTTTAATAAATTTTATCAGAAAACCATATTACAAAAACGCAAATTTATAATATTTATTATTTACAATTACACTAAATGATTTATTTTTACTCATTAGTAACCATTCAGCCTCAATACCGTTAAGAAAAAACAATGAGAAAAGCCCTTTTAGTTTATTTATCTCTAATCCCATTTATCTCTTTTGCCCAAATTAGTGGCAATATCACCATTGAATGGTTAGAAAAAAAAGAAATTCCTATAGGGGATATTTTAATTAACGCCCCTCAATTTGGCGGTGAAAATTATTATTACGATGTCTCCAGAAAAGCGATAACCTACACCTTAAAAATATCAGAATCAGGTTCTTTTGACAAAAATGACATTCAAATTACCAATGTTGTTTACGAATCCATTTCAACATCTTCCCTAGGCGATTTAGATCCGGAAAAAATACCCAAAACGCCAAATGCTTACTTAGCAACAACGACTGCCCGAGAACTGAACTATACCTTTCTCGTGCTTTCACCGATAGTGAAAGAAAACTTTGGATACAAACGAATCAAATCATTTTCTTATAGCACAAAAAGCAGTTCCTTCAGAATCTCACAATCCAACAAAAGCAACAGCACACTATTAAATTCTGTTTTAGCTTCAGGGGATTGGTATCAATTTTATGTAGAAAAATCTGGCATTTATAAAATTTCCAAAAATTTTCTACAACAATTAGGACTTAACACAAACGGCACCGATCCAAAAAAAATGAAGATTTATGGCAATGGCGGAAAAATGCTCCCATTATCAAACAACACTTACTATCCCTCCGATTTAACTGAAAATGCTCTTGAATTTGTTGGAGAAAACGACGGCGTATTTAATGATGATGACTACATACTATTTTATGCTGAGGGATTGGACACCTGGAATGAAGAAAGCCAAACCAGTACTAATTTATACGACACAAAGTCCTATTACTATGTTACGATTGAAGGTGCTGAAGGAAAGAGAATAGCTCCAATGAATCAGCCAACAGGAAACAGCACAATCACTTTAAACACTTTTGACGATCATCAATATCACGAAATAGATCTAGTAAATATTGCGCATTTAGGCCGACAATGGTTTGGAGAATCCTTTGATATAAAACAAGAACAGGAGTTTGAATTTAATTTTCCAAATATCGAAGCATCTTCTGCTATAAAAGTAAAAACGACAGTAGCTTCAGCAGCTTTTGCTCCTACTTCATTCAAAATATCGGCAAACGGACAGGAAATAGGAAATATTCCTTTTTCAGCTTTAAACACAAATTCTGATACCGAATTTAATACCGGAACCCTGCCAAACAATGTCTCTTTTACTGGTTCAGAAAATGTAAAAATTAAATTAACTTACAATAACAATGGAGTTCCAGGATCAAAAGGATATCTTGATCATATTCGGCTTATCGCCAAAAGAAAACTTCAAGGTTACGGAAAGCAGTTTCATTTTCAATATGACTTATCAACTTCTAGCTTAGGAATTGCAACTTATTTCATATCAAACTCTACCAGTATCCCTGAGGTTTGGGATGTAACAGACTTATATAACATAACCAAAGTTGAAAATCCAAGTCAAAGTACATTTGCTTTTAAAGCAAATCTGGGCGAACTTAGAAAATACATTGTACTTGATACATCAGATTATTTGACGCCCTTGAAAAGCAGCAAAACCAAAATTGCCAATCAGAACTTAAAAGGAAAGATATTTAAAAATGCCCAAGGCCAATTTCAAGATATTGATTATGTCATTATAGCTCCCTCTTTTTTAACAGCTCAAGCAGAGAAATTAGCTGTTTTTCATCGTTCAAAATCAAATACGAATGTAAAAGTGATTTCTCTTGAATCTATCTACCAAGAATTCTCGTCAGGAAAACAAGATGTTACCGCCATAAGAAATTGCATCAAATATATTTATGAAAACGCCTCAACGCCTGAGAAAAGAATAAAATATGTCAATCTTTTTGGAGATGCCTCTTATGATTTTAAAAATCGAATAGCCAACAACACCAATATCGTTCCAATCTACCACTCCTTAAAAAGTAATACATCAGGTGAAGCTTCATTTGCTTCTGATGACTTTTTTGGTTTAATGGACGCTAGCGAAGGAAATATTGTTTCTTATTTTGGAGGAATCGATATTGCAGTTGGAAGAATGCTTGTAAATGACACTAAGCAAGCGGATGAAATGGTCAATAAAATAATAGAATACTATGATATTAAATCTTATGGTAGTTGGAGGAATAATGTTGTTTTAGTTTCTGACGACTCTGATAGAAGCTCCGATGCTAGTTTACAGAATCGACAAAATAATCTGGCTGATGCTATTGCAACTGAAAAACCATTTTTAAATGTTAATAAAATACTATTAGACTCCTACGTTCAAGAAGCTTCAGCTGGCGGATTCAGATACCCAAAAGCACGAACTGATTTTTTTAATGCTTTTGAAAAAGGGGCATTAATCTTTAATTATTTGGGTCATGGCGGCGAAGATGGCTTGTCCAGCGAACGTATTTGGGAAAAATCCGACGGCCAAAATTTAAGCAATCAATATAAATATCCCTTATTTATAACTATAACCTGCGAATTTTCTCGTTTTGACAATCCTTCCAGACCTACTGCGGGAGAATATACGTATTGGAACCCAAAAGGAGGGGCTATTGCAATGATCACAACCATCAGAGCAATTGGGCAGTATAGTGCTGAAAATTTCAACGATGTGTTGTCTAAAAATTTATTATCCTACGGCTCAAATCAATATACTTCAATTGCAGAAGCTTTACGACTCTCCAAAAACAGCAACCCAAATTCAGCAACCAATGTAGTTTTTTATATTGGCGACCCTGCGTTGATGCTTGCCATACCAAAACCAAAAATAAGTCTTACAAAAGTTAATGACATTTCGGTTTCTCAACCTATTGATGATTTCAAATCGTTATCAAAAATAAAGTTGGCAGGCGAAATTACGGACGAAAACAACAACTTATTGACAAATTATAACGGCGAACTTTCCACAACTGTTTTTGACAAAATTATTGCAAGAACAACTTTTAACAATGACGGAAGTAGTGCTCCAATAAATTTCAATGTTTTAGGAGAAACTATATTTAGAGGAAATGCATCAGTTACAAATGGTAAATTTGAGTTTAGCTTTGTAGTACCGAGAGACATCCGAATTCCATTAGCTAATGGAAGAATCAGTTTTTATGCCCAAAAAAATCAATTTTTAGAAAATGAAACTGGCTATAATACGAGCATCAAAGTAGGAGGAATAAATGAAAATGCAGTCGCAGACAATATTAGTCCAAAAGTTAAGTTATATATGAATGACGAAACTTTTGTTTCGGGCGGCACAACAAATCAATCACCTTTCCTTCTTGCTTTTCTTGAAGATGAAAACGGTATAAATACAGCTAGCGGAATAGGTCATGATATAGTTGCAATATTAGATGGAGATGTAAATAATCCTTACATCCTAAATGATTATTACCAAACAAAATTAGATGATTATACTCGCGGAACACTCCGATTTCCGTTACATAATTTAGCATCAGGATTACATACAATTACGTTCAAAGCTTGGGATGTGTATAACAATCCCATTATTATCGAAATTCAGTTTATTGTAGTTGGTGATGAAACCATAACATTGACACACGTATTGAACTACCCCAACCCATTTGTCAATTATACCGAATTTTGGTTTACACATAACAGACCCTACGAAGCCCTTGAGGTTCAGGTTCAGGTTATGACAATAACTGGAAAAGTGGTTTGGACTAAAAATCAAATCATTACAACCGAAGGATTTTTATCCAAAGATATTACTTGGGATGGTAACGATGACTTTGGAAGCAAAATTGGAAAAGGAGTTTACGTTTATAAACTTACGGTGAAATCAAGCCTGACTAATAAAAAGGTTGAAAAGTACGAAAAACTTGTAATACTTTAATAAAATATTATATTTGTCGAATCAATTTTTATACAAAAATGAAAAAAATAACTTTACTTTTTATCTGTTTTTTTATAATTTTTCTTGCAAAAGCGCAAGATAGAGTCATAACAACAGGGGTTCCGTTTTTATTAGTTTCTGCAGATGCAAGAGCCGCTGGTATGGCTGATATTGGAGTTTCATCATCGGCAGATGCCTTTTCGCAACAGTGGAATCCGGCAAAATATGCTTTTGCAATAGACAAACAAGGTTTATCCGTGAGTTATACTCCTTATCTAACTGATTTGGTAAATGATATTTCGCTGGGACAATTAACTTATTACAACAAACTCAATGAGCGAAGTGCTTTTGCCGCAAGCTTACGTTATTTTGGTTTAGGAGAAATTGAATTAAGAGAAAATGCTTTTGATGAGCCAAGAAAAGTTTCTCCAAATGAATTTGCAGTTGACGGTTCTTATTCCTTAAAACTGAGTGAACGATTTTCTATGGCAGTAGCCGGACGTTACATCCATTCCAGTTTAAAAGTAGCCTCTGATAATGGTGACGCAACACCTGCGAGTTCATTTGCTGTCGATATCGCAGGTTTTTATCAATCTGAAGAAATTGCCTATAATGAATTTAACGGAAGATGGAGAGGTGGATTTAACATTCAGAATTTGGGTCCAAAAATAAGTTATGACAACGATGAGTTCAGCACCAATTTTTTGCCAGCAAATTTAAAAATAGGAACTGGATTTGATTTCATATTTGATGATTATAACAAAGTAGCTTTAAATCTGGAGTTCAATAAATTATTAGTACCCACTCCGCAAATTCCAGGATCGCCAGTTGACACTAATAATGATGGTGATTTTAATGACCCTGAAGATATAACTCAAGCAGAACAAAATGCACAAACCTTAGATGATTATCGTTCCATCGGATGGGTTTCGGGTGTCGCTAAATCATTTGGAGATGCTCCAAATGGTTTCAGTGAAGAATTAAAAGAAGTTACTTATGCAATTGGTGCTGAATATTTATACCAAGATTCATTTGCAATGCGCATGGGATATTTTCACGAAAGTCCAGAAAAAGGAGCGCGTCAGTTTTTCTCACTTGGAGCAGGATTTAAATACAATATTGTAAAAGTAGATGTGTCTTATTTATTCTCCGCCTCGAAAGTAAAAAACCCATTAGAAAATACACTTAGATTTTCACTTACTTTTAATTTCGGTGACAAGTACGATGAATATTAGTACTATTAAAAATTTTAAATAACTATGAATCCAAATTTCAATCCCGAAACTTCGGGATGAAATTTGGATTTTTTTCCTGTAAAAAAGAATGAAAGAAATTTCCATAACAACTCAATTCACGGTTTTCGATTCGATTAAAGATTTACCACAAGACGTCTACACTTTAATGGAGGAAGCCGTTGCCATAAGAAAAAAAGCGTACGCACCGTATTCAAAATTTAGAGTCGGTGTAGCAATACTTTTAGACAACGGAAAAATTGTACTGGGCTCAAACCAAGAAAACGCTGCTTATCCTTCAGGGCTTTGTGCAGAGAGAGTCGCTATTTTTTATGCTGGATCAGTCTATCCGGATGCAAAAATTTTAAAAATGGCAATTACCGCTGCTTCAGACACTAATAAGACCATAACTCCTATTCCTCCTTGTGGTTCATGCAGACAATCTATCGCAGAATATGAAATAAAACAAGACACCCCTATCGAAATTTACTTTATGGGTGAAGAAGGCGAAGTAAACAAATCAGCATCACTAAAAAATTTACTTCCGCTCATGTTTGACAAAAAATTCCTTTAAAAAACCCAAAAACTAGTCTATAAATTTCACTTCTTAGTTGTAATGTCTTATTTTTGCTTTTCGCAAATTTGTGTGAGGAAACTATTTTGCGTTATAGGTACGAATTGATAACACAATAACGCTTAAGCAAAAGAAACAATCCAAATGAAAGAAGTTACAAAAGAGGTTTATTTAAAGTGGTATGAAGATATGCTGCTTTGGAGAAAGTTTGAGGACAAACTTGCAGCATTATACATTCAACAAAAAGTTAGAGGGTTTCTACACTTATACAATGGTCAAGAGGCAGTTCTTGCTGGTGCTTTACATGCAATGGACTTGTCGAAAGACAAAATGATTACGGCCTACAGAAATCACGTTCAACCAATAGGAATGGGTGTTGATCCAAGACGTGTAATGGCAGAACTTATGGGAAAAGTTACCGGAACCTCAAAAGGGATGGGTGGTTCGATGCATATTTTCTCCAAAGAACACCGTTTTTATGGTGGACACGGAATTGTAGGAGGCCAAATTCCAGTAGGTGCTGGTTTAGCTTTTGCTGATAAATATTTTGAAACCGGAGGAGTTACTATGACCTATTTTGGTGATGGTGCCGCTCGTCAAGGTTCATTACATGAAGCCTTTAATATGGCGATGTTGTGGAAACTTCCTGTGGTTTTTATCGTAGAAAATAACGGTTATGCTATGGGAACTTCTGTAGAAAGAACCGCTAATCATACTGATATTTGGAAACTAGGTTTAGGATACGAAATGCCTTGTGGACCTGTTGACGGTATGAATCCAGTAAAAGTTGCCGAAGCAATGACGGAAGCTATTGATAGAGCTCGTCGTGGTGATGGACCAACATTTCTTGAAATGAAAACATACCGATATAGAGGACACTCTATGTCTGACGCACAGTTATACCGTACAAAAGACGAAGTGGAAGAATACAAAAAAATTGATCCAATTACACAAGTTTTAGATGTAATCAAAGATCAAAACTATGCTACAGAAGAAGAAATTGAAGCTATCGACCAAAGAGTAAAAGATTTAGTGGAAGAATGTGTAAAATTCGCTGAAGAATCTCCTTACCCTGAAATCCAACAATTATACGATGTAGTATACGATCAAGAAAACTATCCATTTTTACCTCATAAACTATAAATCAATTATGGCAACAATTATAACAATGCCTCGTTTGAGCGATACGATGACGGAAGGAACGGTAGCGACTTGGCTAAAAAAAGTAGGTGACAAAATCAGTGAAGGTGATATCCTTGCAGAAATTGAAACCGACAAAGCAACTATGGAATTTGAGTCTTTCAATGAAGGAACTCTTTTATATATAGGTATCCCGGAAGGAGAAACTGCACCTGTAGATTCTTTACTGGCAATTATAGGAAATGAAGGCGAAGATATTTCAGCTTTAATAGCTGGAAAATCAACTCCTGCAACTGAAGAAGCTAAACCTGCAACTGAAGAAACAACAACTGCTCCTGAAGTTAAAAGTTCAGAGACAACAACTGCTACTCCTGTAGCAGTAGCATCAGCATCACTTCCTAAAGGAGTTGTGGTAGTTACTATGCCTCGTCTAAGTGATACAATGACCGAAGGAACTGTAGCAACTTGGTTGAAAAAAGTAGGCGATAAAGTTGCCGAAGGTGACATTCTTGCTGAAATCGAAACGGATAAAGCAACGATGGAATTTGAATCTTTTAATGAAGGAACATTATTGTATATAGGAATTCAAGAAGGAAATTCCGCTCCCGTTGATAGTCTATTGGCTATTATCGGACCTGAAGGAACTGACATTAGCGGTATTGCTGAAAATTATAAAACAGGTGGAGCACCACAAGCTCCCGCTGCAACTGAAGAAGCAAAATCAGCGACAGCTGAAAAAGCAGAACCAATTGTGCAAGAAGCATCAACTGATGGACAACGAATTTTAGCATCGCCATTAGCAAAGAAAATTGCAAGTGATAAAGGAATTCAATTGACACAAGTGAAAGGTTCTGGTGAAAATGGACGTATCGTAAAAAGTGATATCGAAAACTTTACTCCTCAAGCTGCTTCTACTCCTACTACTGAAGCATCTGCATCTGCACCAGCAAAAACAGAAACAGAAACTATAGCGGCACCAAAAGTATTTGTTCCCGCAGGAGAAGTTTTTACAGAAGAAATCAAAAATTCGCAAATGCGAAAAATAATCGCTAAACGTTTGGCAGAATCTTTATTTACTGCACCTCATTATAACTTAACAATTGAAGTTACAATGGATGAAGCGATGAAATCAAGAGCAATAATAAACAGCGTACCTGATACAAAAGTATCATTTAACGACATGGTTATTAAAGCTTGTGCGATGGCTTTGAAAAAACATCCGAAAATTAATTCTCAATGGAAAGAAGAGGCTATCACCATAAACCACCATGTGAATGTTGGTGTAGCAGTGGCTGTTGAAGACGGATTAGTAGTTCCCGTATTGAAATTCACTGATGCCATGAGTTTGTCTCAAATTGGCGGAAGCGTTAGAGATCTTGCCGGAAGAGCTAAGAACAAAAAATTACTACCAACTGAAATGGAAGGAAGTACTTTTACTGTCTCTAACCTCGGAATGTTTGGAATTGTTGAATTCAACTCTATTATCAACCAACCTAATTCTGCCATCCTTTCTGTAGGGGCAATTGTAGAAAAACCGGTGGTTAAAAATGGTCAAATTGTTGTTGGTAATACAATGATGCTTTCTTTAGCTTGCGATCATAGAACAATTGATGGCGCAACCGGAGCGCAATTTTTACAAACATTGAAACAATTCATAGAAAATCCAGTTACAATGCTTGCATAATAACTAGGTTTTTAAAATACAAATCCCGTCTTGTTTAAAAACTCGACGGGATTTTTTATTTATTCTTAGCCTCAATCCAACGAGACATGTATTTCGTACTGCTCAATGTATGATGTTGCAACATTGTTCCAATAAAATTACTTAATCGGTGTTGTTGCAAATTAGCTTGCAAAGCTAAAATATACTTGTTGAAATCTTCCACAAACATCGCATTTGAATACCTCTGATTGACAATAACCAATCCATTATATTGGGCTTCAAGCCAACTTTTTTTATCATTGTACAATTGCACTGCCTCATCCGCAAAAACTTGTGGATTATCGGTAATAAAGCCATTCCAGGGTAAATCACCATGCATTGATTCGGCTCCAATAGTAGTCGTTACACTTGGCGTTCCGCACTGCATTGCTTCTATTAATTTTCCTTTCACACCAGCACCAAATCGCAAAGGCGCTAAAACAACACGAGAATTAGAAACCACTTCTTGCGCTTTAGTAGCACGACCTTTTATTAAAAATCCTTCTTTTGGCTGATGCAACTGCAACACTTTTTGCGAAGGATAAGCACCATAAATATTCATAACAGCTTCAGGAAGTTGTTTTCTAATAAGTGGCCAAATAGTTTCTTTTAGATATTGAACGGCATTCCAATTGGGTTCATGAAGAAAATTTCCGACGAAAACAAAATCTTCCCTTTCTTCAAAAGACGGTAATTTTTCGAAAGCGGAGTTAGTTATTGGCTCTAATAAAAAAGGCAAATAATACAGTAGTGCTTTATCAATTTTAAATGTAGTCGTGAGCAATTCAATCTCAAATTCAGAAATCATTAAAGATAAATCACATCTCAAAATACTAGCAATTTCTCGTTTTGCCACTCCTTCAACCATTAAATCCGAAGTCTGAAACAACCGATTTTCTTTGAATGCTTTTTGGCGTGCCAAACGCAAACAGTGCAGATCTTCTGTATCTAGTAATCGCAGGGCATTTGGACAATTTTCAGCAACTCGCCAGCCAAATTGTTCTTCCATCATAAAACGATCGAACAAAACTACGCTTGGATTTAACTCTTTTACAAAAGCATCAAAACTGGAACAATTTAAAGCAATTGATTGTTTATCGACACCATATTCCGCCAAATTCACCATAAAATCACTGTCTTGGGCCGGACTCGCAAAGATTACGCTATATCCTTGTTCTTTGAATAGTGAAATCAATTGGAGCATCCTTCCTCCTGCCGCGGACGAATTTGGCTCAGGCCACACAAAACCAATAATTAAAAGTTGTTGCACTAGATTCTTATTTGAATAAAATTATACCTGCAAAATAATACTATTTTAATGGCAATTCCTTTGTTTTGAATAAAAATCACGAAGAAAACACTAATTTTGCAGCTAAATAAATACCAATATCATGCTAGGTTTAAAATTAGCCACAGACCCGCGCTGGGTAAATATAGTCGAATCCAACATAGAAGAAATCCTGACCGATCACGCTTGGTGCGAGCAAAAAGCCGCGTCAAATGCAATAAGTTTAGTGACTTATAATTCTGAATTAGAGGAATTGGTTACTGAAATGTTGATTATAGCGAAAGAAGAATTAGATCATCTCCAATTGGTTCACAATTTAATAAAAAGTAAAGGGTTGACTTTAGGACGCGAAAGGAAAGACCACTATGTAAATGAACTCTTCAAATTCATGAAAAAAGATGGAAGCAGAAGAGATGCCTTATGCGACCGTTTGTTATTTTCAGCGATGATTGAAGCTAGAAGTTGCGAACGATTTAAAGTTCTTTCGGAAAACATAAAAGACCCCGAATTATCCAAATTTTATCGTGATTTGATGATTTCTGAAGCTGGACATTACACTACTTTTCTTGGTTTTGCCAAAAAATATGTTGATAATTTAGATATTGACAAACGCTGGCAGGAATGGATAGACTTTGAAACTTCAATTATTGTTAACTACGGAAAAAATGAAACCGTACATGGGTAATATTCCCTATTAAGATTTAGATAAATTCCATACTATTTTAAAAAAAAAACAGGATGCGTTTCGGCATCCTGTTTTTTTGTTTATATCCTCTAAATTATTTAACAATCATAAACTCTGAACGTCTGTTTAAGGCATATTCTAATTCTGTACATTTATCTTGGCAATCTATTTTAGGCGCTGATTCTCCATATCCCTTTCCTGATATCCTATCCACATTGATGCCTTTAGAAATAATATAAGCAACAGTTGATTTAGCTCTTCTTTCTGACAGACCTAAATTATATTCATCAGTACCTCTGGTGTCAGTATGGGATTTAACATAAATAACTATTTTCTGATTTTGAGACATGACGTAGACTAATTTATCCAATTCGGCAGCGCCTTGAGGGGTAATCTTGCTTTTGTTATTATCAAAATAAATTGGGTTTAATATAATTTCTGTTTCTGTTACGGTCATTTCAATTGGATCAATAAACACATCCATGGTCGTACGTACTCCCTTTTCAATCTTAGCAACTGGGAAAGATTTAGTAACAAAGCCATCTTTATAAACATCAACAGAAAATTGTCTTTGGCAATCAGTACTATATAAAACTTCTCCTTTATCATTCGTTATCTTGGTGTCTAAAACATTTTTATCGGCATCTAAAAAAACTACTCTGGAATTAGCCAATAACGCATTAGTTTTAGCATTTTTTACGATGGCAAGCATCTCTGATTTACATACTGGAATTGCATTATAGATATTATCCATCCCCGATCTATTACTTGACAAATACCCGATGTTTTTTTCTTTATTAAATGTAAATGAAAAATCATCTTTTTCTGTATTGACAGGGCTTCCCATATTGTTTGGCGCCTCATTTTTATTTAAATCCGCAGAAAAAACATCTAAACCACCAAAGCCAACTAAACCATTTGAAGAGAAATATAAAATCCCGTCATCAGATATAAATGGAAAATTCTCATCACCAACTGTGTTTATTTTATCACCAAGATTTTCAGGTGTTCCAAAGGTACCATCAGAATTTACGAACACTTTCCAAATATCCGTACCTCCGACTGAACCAGCCATATTAGAAGCAAAATAAAGCGTCTTTCCTTCCTTGTCTATAGATGGATTACCGGTAGAATACTCTTTACTATTGAATGGAAGTGGAGTTATTGAGGTCCATTTTCCGTCAACCTTAACAGCCTTGTACAAACTAACTTGTCCGAACTTCAATTTTTTTGCCTTATCTTTTACAAATAATTTTTCATTGAAACTTTCACTTGAAAAGTAAATCGTATTCCCATCTTTAGTCATCGTCAATGGACCTTCATGGTATACTGTGTTTAATTCTGAAATTTCAGTTGGTTCTGAATATGTTCCATCTGTTTCATTATAATTAGACTGATATAAATCTAAAAAAGGTTCATTATTCCATCCGTAAATTTTAGTACCCATATTTCCTGCACTAGCAAAATAAAGCGAATTGCCATAGAGAACCGCCCCAAAATTCGATTTTTCAGAATTTACGGTTATTCTATTTATATCAAATAGCTTTTCTATATTTTTTAGCTTGACAAGATAATCCGGATTATTATTGAATTCTATTGCTCTTCGATCATTTGGTGACATAGCAACAAACACTGTCATTTGTTTATCTGATTCTAGATATTTGCCATTTGATTTTAACATCTGAGCATAATTGTAATAGGTCTCCAAATCTTGTTTAGATTCAACGGCTTTCGAATACCATTTTTCGGATTCAACTGTATTAGACATATTATAATAACAATCCCCTAATTTCTTATAAACATAAGGGTCAGAAGTTCCTTTTTCAACTAAAGATAAATACTCCTTAGCAGCTGAAGCATATTCGTATCTGTCAAAAAGTTTATCAGCGTTCTTAGTATATTTATTTTGTGCTGTTAGTGAAATATTAGTTAGCACTAAAAACAACAGTATAGTAATTTTTTTCATTGATTGCAAAGTTTAATATTAGAAAAATCTTGGAGAACGTGAAACTTTTTTCGGAACAAATAAATCATATAACAAAATAAATTCATGAGAGGAAGGCGTGATTACTTTCAAATCTGAAACAATGTGATCATAAGCATAACCTATTCTCAACTCAGGTGTAACCGCAAAATTTACCATCCCACCAAAACTATCCTGCAATCTGTAAGTAGCGCCTATTTCGAATTTTTCTTTGTATAAAAAATTTGCCGAAACATCTAAGGAAGGAGTCACGTTAAATGCAGATTTCAACATCATCGAAGGTTTAAATTTTAGTTCATAATTAACGTCAAATACATATCCCGCTGTCAAAAAATAATGAGATACATCGGAGCCATATTCACGACCATTATAATCTAAATGTGCTGATTTTGCTAAATTCGGGATGGAAAAAGCTACGTAATAATTATCCGTGTAATAGAAAGCCCCTACTCCTAAATTTAATGAAGCATCATTAATATCTTCTCCAAATATTCCTTCAGAAGGGTCTGGTAATGTCGATTGGATATCACGTAAACCTACTTGATGAAAGGAAACTCCAGCCTTCACACCCAAAGCCAATCGATTGGTTTCATTTAGCTGCAGAGTATATGAAAAATCTCCAAATACATTTTGTTCCGTTACTGGTCCAATCTTATCTGATATAAAAGACAAACCTAGTCCAACATTATTTCCTATTGGCGCATGTCCAGAAAAAGTAAACGATGTCGGAGCGTCTTCTATGTTTACCCACTGTTTTCTATACAATGCTCCAAAAGAAATACTTTCTTTTGAGCCAGCGTAAGCAGGATTTACGACATTCATATTATACATATATTGAGTATAATGAGGGTTCTGTTGCGCATTTGAATCTATAAAGGCAATAAGAACCAAAAGAGAGGTCAAAAATATTTTATTCATATCTATTTGTTTTTCGTTTTATTCGTCCAGAACATTTGTGGACTTCAAAACTCAATTAATTTATTATTTTTCTCTGATTAGATATATCCAACCTGTTTTTGCTTGGCCTCCGTTCATTTCTATTACATAGTAATATGTTGCACTTGGAAGATCATCGCCTTTATCAGATTGCCCTTTCCATTGGTCTGTATAATTAGATTGGCTGTAAACTTTTATGCCATATCTGTCAAATATCTCTAATTTTTTTACATCCAACAATCTTAAATCAAAGTTGTCATTCGATCCGTTACCATCAGGTGAAATTCCTTTTTGAATATTACAAGTAATCGTTTCAACTGTAATACCCTTTATAGTTTGACAACCTGTTGATGTTGATGTAATTGTTAAAGTATAATTTAAAGGAAAAAGTTCTTTTTCAGAAGTTGAAGAAAGTAAAGCCGATACATTTAAAATATTAGAATTTATCCCTATAGTTGCGCCTGTACTGTCCTTCCATGCATAGTCCACGTTATTTGGATCGTACGAATTAGATAATGGAGTAGCTGTCAACACATAATCTTTATCTTCACAATTTCCATTAATTTCAAATTGGATTTGCGGTGGAATTGGATTTATAGTTTGTATTGAACTAGTTGAACAAGAACCTAAAGTAGCTATTACTGTATATTTTCCAGTGGGAGCAGTTACAACATTCCCTGAAATTGAAACTCCTAATGATGGATTTATCGCATAAGTATAAGAGGCATCATAATTACTTATAGTAAAACTTCCTGTCGTGACACTACAGGTCGGTTGTTTAATTATTACTAATATAGGGGTTAACGGTAAAGGATTTACTGTATTGGTTATTCCTGTACTTGTTGCAGTACAACCAAACGCGGTAGTAACTATAACATCAACAACTTGTCCGTTAGTTAAACTTGTTGTTGGATATGTTGGTGATGTGCCATTTTGAACACTAGAACCATTTACTCTGAAATTATAATTTGTTCCTCCCGTTGCTGTAAAAATAACCGAAGTACCAGAACAAAAAGTATTATCACCATCATTACTTGACAATGTAGATATGGGTAAAGCATTTACTGTAACTGTAGCCGTTATAGTACAACCATTACTGTTTTTATACTTTATTAAACTCGTCCCGGCCGAAATCCCAGTTACTACTCCTGAATTATCTACTATTGCAACTCCTGTCGAAGCAGATGTCCAAGGAGTTGTAACATCCGCCGTTGCTGACCCGCTTAATGCTGTTGTTGCACCTATACAAACATTTAAAGAACCTGTTATTATTGGTAAAGCATTTACTATAACTGTTGTCGTTATAGTACAACCATTATTGTTTTTATATGTTATTAAACTCGTCCCAGTTGAAACCCCAGTTACTACTCCTGAACTATTTACCGTTGCAACTCCTGTCGAAGCAGATGTCCAGGGAGATGTAGCGTCTGCCGTAGCAGAACCGGTTAATGTGGTTGATGTACCTACGCAAACACTTAAAGTACCTGTTATGGTTGGCAAATCATTTACTGTAACGGTTGCCGTTATAGTGCAACCATTACTATTTTTATACGTTATTAAACTCGTCCCAGCTGAAACCCCAGTTACTACTCCTGAACTACTTATTGTTGCAACAGCTGTCGAAGCAGATGTCCAAGGAGCTGTAGCGTCTGCCGTAGCAGAACCGGTTAATGTGGTTATTGCACCTATACAAACATTTAACGTACCTGTTATGGTTGGTAAATCAACTGTTACTGTTGCCGTTATAGTACAACCATCAATGTTCTTGTACGTTATTAAACTCGTCCCAGCTGAAACCCCAGTTACTACTCCTGAACTACTTACCGTTGCAACAGCTGTCGAAGCAGATGTCCAAGGAATTGTAGCGTCTGCCATAGCTGACCCGGTTAATGTGGTGTTTGCACCTATACAAACACTTAAAGTACCAGTTATTATTGGCAAAGCATTTACTGTAACTGTTGCCGTTATAGTACAACCATTGCTGTTTTTATACGTTATTAAACTCGTCCCTGCAGAAACCCCGGTTACTACTCCTGAAATGCTTATTGTTGCAACTCCTGTCGAAGCAGATGTCCAGGGAGATGTGGCGTCTGCCGTAGCCGAACCGGTTAATGTGGTTATTGCACCTACACAAACACTTAAAGTACCTGTTATGGTTGGCAAAGCATCTACAGTAACAGTTGCCGTTATAGTACAACCATTACTGTTTTTATACGTTATTAAACTCGTCCCAGCTGAAACCCCAGTTACTACTCCTGAATTATTTACTGTTGCAACTCCTGTCGCAGCAGATGTCCAAGGAGTTGTAGCGTCTGCCGTAGCTGAACCGGTTAATGTGGTTATTGCTCCTATACAAACATTTAAAGTACCTGTTATGGTTGGTAAATCAACTGTTACTGTTGCCGTTATAGTACAACCATCACTGTTCTTGTAAGTTATTAAACTCGTCCCAGCTGAAACCCCAGTTACTATTCCTGAACTACTTACCGTTGCAACAGCTGTCGAAGCAGATGTCCAAGGAGTTGTAGCGTCTGCCGTAGCCGAACCGGTTAATGTGGTTGTTGCACCTATACAAACAGTTAAAGTACCTGTTATTATTGGTAAAGCATTTACTATAACTGTTGCCGTTATAGTACAACCATTACTGTTTTTATACGTTATTAAACTCGTCCCACCCGAAACACCAGTTACTACTCCCGAACTACTTACCGTTGCAACAGCTGTCGAACCAGATGTCCAAGGAGTTGTAGCGTCTGCCGTAGCTGAACCAGTTAAGGTGGTTATTGCACCTACACAAACACTTAAAGTACCTGTTATGGTTGGCAAAGCATCTACAGTAATAGTTGCCGTTATAGTACAACCATTACTGTTTTTATACGTTATTAAACTCGTACCGGCCGAAATCCCAATTACTACTCCTGAACTATTTATTGTTGCAACAGCTGTCGAAGCAGATGTCCAAGGAGTTGTGGCGTCTGCCGCAGCGGAACCGGTTAATGTCGTTGTTTCACCTAAACAAACACTTAAAATACCAGTTATTATTGGTAAAGCATTTACTGTAACTGTTGTCGTTATAGTACAATCATTACTGTTTTTATACGTTATTAAACTCGTCCCAGCTGAAACCCCAGTTACTATTCCTGAACTACTTATTGTTGCAACAGCTGCCGAAGCAGATGTCCAGGGAGATGTAGCGTGTGACGTAGCCGAACCAGTTAACGTTGTTATTGCACCTACACAAACACTTAAAGTACCTGTTATGGTTGGCGAATCATTTACTGTAACTGTTGCCGTTATAGTACAACCATTACTGTTTTTATACGTTATTAAACTCGTCCCAGTTGAAACCCCAGTTAATACTCCTGAACTACTTATTGTTGCTATAGTTGTCGAAGCAGATGTCCAAGGAGTTGTAGCGTCTGCCGTAGCTGAACCGGTTAATGTGGTTGTTGCACCTACACAAACAATTAAAACACCTGTTATTGTTGGCAAAGCATTTACAGTAACAGTTGCCGTTATGGTACAACCGTCACTGTTCTTGTACGTTATTAAACTCGTCCCAGCTGAAACCCCAGTTACTACTCCTGAACTACTTACCGTTGCAACAGCTGTCGAAGCAGATGTCCAAGGAATTGTAGCGTCTGCCATAGCGGACCCGGTTAATGTGGTGTTTGCACCTATACAAACACTTAAAGTACCAGTTATTATTGGCAAAGCATTTACTGTAACTGTTGCCGTTATAGTACAACCATTGCTGTTTTTATACGTTATTAAACTCGTCCCTGCAGAAACCCCGGTTACTACTCCTGAAATGCTTATTGTTGCAACTCCTGTCGAAGCAGATGTCCAGGGAGATGTGGCGTCTGCCGTAGCCGAACCGGTTAATGTGGTGGTTGCGCCTGTACAAATACTTAAAGTACCTGTTATAGTTGGCAAAGCATATATTGTTAACTTTACTGCAGTACGAGTATTGCTTGGACAAAGTGTTGTTATATTCTTGGCTTCCGCATAATAAGTAATTGTTCCTAATGCGCTTAAAGAAGGATCTGGTACTACATTCCCTCCAGTTGGCAAATCATACCAAACTATTGATTCCCCTGATTGAGCTGTCGCTGTAGCGGTTAAAGTTTGTATTGGTGACGAAACACATTCAGCCTGAGAACTTGCTGTTGGAGCTAAAGGAGAAATATAAAATGTTACTTCTATATCAGCCGTAGAGGGTGGGCAAACACCATTCGAAATAGTCCAAGTGAAAACATATGTTCCTTCGACATTAACTGTAGCAGTGGATGTTCCGCTATTCACATCGCTAAAATTCACCAAACCTGGTCCTAAACTTTTTGACCAAACACCGGTCCCTATAGTGGGAGTATTACCTCCAAGTGGATCACTAGATAATGTACATTTAGACTGATCAATACCTACGGTCGCCACTGTTGGATTTTCATTCAAATTAACCGAAATACTTGCCGTTTTGTAACAAGGAATCAGCGCATCTGCCGAAACAACCACTGGGTTTGGGTCTTTTATATTATAATCAATAACACCGTTTCCATAATCAGCAGGATTGCTTAGTTCAGGACTTAAAAAGGAATTTGTAACTATATCATCTTGCATAGTCAAGGCAAAAAACTTAATGTCCCCAACCGTATAGCCTATTAAAGACTTTAGCACTTCTACTTCAAAACCCAAATTATAATCGGCAATCCCTGAATTACCATTATTAACTCCCATTACAGTGGGCGGAGTTACTGTTGGCACATTCCCTATATTAACTTTTGTGGAATTTCCAGTTTTCAATTCGATAATATCCGCGACATAATTTATCCCTCCGCCATCTGTTGAAAGCACAAGACAATAATCCGCTTGAAAATAAGAATCAAAAGTACTTGGCGTTAAATCATTACTAAAATAATTGAACCCCACCATAGATGGATCTGCTACATCTCCAAAATTTGACCTATTAAAACCTCCTGGCTTTGTATCCAGAAATAACAACATACTACTACTATTATTATCTATTTTTCCCGCTATCCCAAAAACTAACTTATCTTCGGTTGGACTAATTTTAATGGAATTAATATACCCGTTTAATGCATTCGGAGATAAAGAAGCGGAAAGTATATTATCTTCCATGGCACCTTTTCCCCAAGCAGTTTCTGTTATATTTCCGTCAAAATTTACAGCATACCGCGTTCTAACCCTAACTACTTGACCTTTAGTTAATGTAGTTGTTTTAAATTCCCTATTTGTGGACATTCCTTGTACTACTGTTCCATCAACTGAAAATTCAAATAAATCAGCACCATCAATGGCAGTAAATATAATTTGGGTCCCTTCACAAATAGAGGCATCTTCTGGAAAAGCTTTCAAAGTAACTGCCGGCGGTGCTGTATAAACTGAAGCAACTACAGGGACCCTAACACTATAATCAGCAATACCAGCATGGGCGCGCACGTAATAGGTTGTAGTTTGACTTATACTTGGACTATATATAGATCCCACATGCAACTTAGCGCTAGACGTTTGACTCGAAAACCATTCGATCACATCACCACTCCCTCCAGACGCAGCCATAGATACTTTCACAGTCGGGTCAGTGTCTTCCTTACAAGCGCTACCTGCAGTTGTCTGCGGCGGCGGTATAATGGCTGTGGTTTTTGCAGTTTTTAATAATTTATTAGATTTTTTAATAGTATCCCTTAAATTAACAGTTAAAGACCACTCTAAGTCTATTTTAGAAATATTTAAAGTTCGTTCGAAATCTCTAGCGCTAACTTTATTTCCTAAAAACGAAAAAAATAATAAAAATAAAAGTAATTTATTTTTCATAAAATGAATTTTGTTGTTAATATATCATTACTAATAATTCTAAATAAACGATTAATAATTTAAAAAAAATAAAAGTAAAGTTTTATTTTGGTTTAGTCAATAAAAAATTAATATATAATTAACAATACTATAAACAAATATGATGTAGGTTTTACGCTGAGAATTAATAGTTCACAAAAAAAATAACAATTAGATTAGTCCACTTTCTCTATTTTCCACAAAAAGTCCTAACGCAAAAAAATCCTCATCAAATGAATGATAAGGATTTAATAGAATCTGACACAAGTTCTGACTAAAGAAAGGCGACGAACCAAGGCGTTAGCCTTGCACGTGGTAGCGCTTTAAAACAAAAAATCCTCATCAAATGAATGATGAGGATTCTTTAAAGAAAGGCGACGACATACTCTCCCACATAACTGCAGTACCATCTGCGCAGGCGGGCTTAACTACTCTGTTCGGGATGGGAAGAGGTGAGCCCCGCCGCAATAACCACCTTAAGAGGTTA
>NZ_JBHZPZ010000030.1:0-15894 GCF_042787345.1 Flavobacterium xylosi
TATTGTTTTTATCTCTTTGCCTGTTTTAGTGATAAATAAAGTTCCCGAAGCTTACGCACGACTTTCAGCAGTAGAATATCCTCGTGTTGGCGAAAAAGTATTAGAATGGGATGGCTTCTTATATACCTTTGAAGCGAATAATAGTTGGACAGGTGTTCCTGCAACAGATGCAATAATCGCTCAAACTATCGAGGACAATATTGATGATAGTGCACTAGATCCTTGTCCTAAAGAAGTTATGCAGCAACTCAAAAACACCACAAACGCAGATATAGTTAACGTGCTAAAGAAATTGGGAGCAAGCAGCATATATACTGTGAATATGGTCATGGAGCCAGCAGCTACTTATGCAGAGACTCAACGAATTTCTAAATACAATTATGAAATTAGGGTTGACCGTGATCAGTACACAAATGGTACAAAGCTATTTAAAGCGACAGCATTAATACACGAAGTAATACATGCTTATTTTCTTAGCATTGTAGATGATTACAATTACACTCCAAGCACTGCATTACCCAATTTTCCTGAATTGTTTGAGGCTTACGTACTTAAAACAAACCCAGATAGTAATAATAAGCAAGATGCGCAACATAAAGTAATGGCAGATAAATATGTTGCTGCTATGGCATCTGCTTTACAAGAATATGACGCAAACTACACCATACCACATCAAGTATATGAAGATCTAGCTTGGGGAGGATTAAGTGAAACTCCAATATTTGCTAAAACGTATCCGCCCGGAAGTTTCGAAAGTATCAGAATTAAAAATAGATATGCTGCAGAATCAGTAGGATTTTCAGTAGGATCAGGAACCCCTCAAGCACAAACACCAATTGGAAAGCCCTGTAACTAAATTTTAAGAAAATGAAAATATATTATTTTTACTCAAGTTTTATTTTACTCTTTTTTTCTCCTCTTTCACAGTCATTATTTGCACAGTCGCAAAAAGAAAAAAATAGGGCTCTCAACGATTATTTTGAAACAATTTATAAAGATACAACTGAAGTTATATTTGTTGCAAGAGAAAAAATCAATTCAAATGAAACTTTGAAAATATTTGGGTTAAACGATATAATGATTATTGATGCTGCTGGAAATGGTAAAGGAGATGATACTCTGTACGATAAGAAAGACTTCGAAATAATGAAGGCCAAATATAAAAATAAATGTTTGCAGGGTAAAAGGATTTGGTGCAAAGATGACTTTTGGAAAAAAGATAACTTTAGGTTTGAAAAAGTTGTTTTAGAAAGTATGAATACTGATAAAGGGATCGAACTTATGGTTAAGAAATATAATAGAGGTGATATTGAAGTATATGGATTTTCCGAACCTATTTATTATAAAAACAACAAATATGTTGTTTTTACAGTACATAAATTGCTAATAGGAGCGGCGAAGACAATTATTGTGATAATGAAAAAAATAAAATGCAAATGGATTATCACCCACCAAGGGTCGAACCCTAATATTATAAACTAAAAAAATATGATTTAAGAACAACTGAAAAATTATAAACTCTATCAGGTAGGGGTATCAAACAGTGCAATTTCTATATACGGATTGTCCTCCTCCATGTAGCGGTGGTGGTGAATTATATAGAAACGCATCAGTGCTATGCGATAATACTACAGGCGGCGGCGGCGGTGGAAGCGGAGGTGGACCAGGAATAAATGAAGCGCCTGTTTTTCCAAATTTTGCGTCGGCTGATAATGTGTTCGATTTTACAGATAGAGATGGTGTATTTACACGATATAAATTTAATGCAACAACAAATAATTGGGATATTGTTTTTATCTCTTTGCCTGTTTTAGTGATAAATAAAGTTCCCGAAGCTTACGCACGACTTTCAGCAGTAGAATATCCTCGTGTTGGCGAAAAAGTATTAGAATGGGATGGCTTATTATATACCTTTGAAGCGAATAATAGTTGGACAGGTGTTCCTGCAACAGATGCAATAATCGCTCAAGCTATCGAAGACAATATTGATGATAGCAAACTTGATCCATGCCCAAAGGGAATTATGGATCATTTAAAAAACACTACAAATAATGATATTGCAGCTATTTTGAATAAACTTGATGCAGGCAGTGTTTATACTGTGGATATGGAAATGGGTGCTATAACGCGATATGCTCAGACTCAGAAAATTTCTAAAAACAACTATTTAATTACTGTTTCGAATGACAGTTATACTAATAGTACTCAATTATTTAGAGCTGCGGTTATGATACATGAAATAATTCATGCCTATTATCATAGTGTAGTTGACGATAATAATTCTCCAACTACAAATCCATTGAATAATTATTCTGCATTGTATCAAGCCTATGAACAAAAAAAATACCCTGGAGGTGTTACGGTAGCTCAACATGACCAAATGGCCAACGATTATATTGATTCAATGGCAATGGCTCTACAAGAATATTATTATAATAGCAATCCTCTGACCTATCCTTTTCCATCGTATGAGATATTTACTGATCTGGCATGGGGAACTTTGCAGGAATCTTCAATATTTCATGAGAAATTCAAAGATGGGGATCCAGCAAAAGAAAGAATAATTAATAGATATGCATGCGAAGCAATTGGGGGTACCGTTGAATCAGGAACGTCTAAACAACAAACAGCAATAGGTAAACCGTGTAATTAAAATTTAAATTATGAAAAATATAATATTATACATAGCACTACTTATTACAGTTTCTAATTACTCGCAAACTAAAAGTTATTATAAAAAAGATGATAAAGAAAAACTTGAAGCTATCAACGATTATTTTGAAACAATTGTAAAAGATAATAATAAAGAAGTATTCATTGCCCAAGAAAAACTCAATTCTAACCTAACATTAGAAATATTTGAACAAAACTTCATTCAATCCATTGATTTAAATGGAAATATAGCAGCTGAAAATCATTTATTTAACGAAAAAGACTGGAAAAAGTTTAAAAGACAAAATCAAGATTTACCTATTCAGGGAGAGAAAATTTGGGATACTAATAAATATTGGGGCAAAAATGATTTTAGATACAGTAAAACCATTTTTGAAAGTATGAACACCAGAAGAGGTTTTGAATCAATAATGGAAAGATATAAAAAATACGATATCTGCATATTTAGCTTTTCTGAACCGATGTACTATCAAAATAAGAAATATTTAGTTTTTACAAATTTAAAATTATGCATATCAGGCGGAAATACTTTTGTTGTAGTGATGAAAAAAATGAAAGGTAAATGGATCAGAACTCACGAAGCTTTTAACCCAAATATGACATATTAGCAATATCAACATTACAAGGCACTCAACTATTCAACGATAAATATCCTAACGATTATAATGCTCCTAATTATGAAGAAAGAAAAAGAATAGCACACACTCGCATTGCAGAAGATAACAACACAACATTTGGTATACAGGTACCACAAGGAAAACCATGTAATTAAATTATCGATATGAAAAATTATATTTATTTGTCGTTTTGTTTACTTTTTATTTCCTGTTCTTCTTCAAGAAATATTGAATTACAAGTTGTAAACGATTTTATTGATGAAGAATTTTTAGGACAGGGTGCTACTAAAATATTAATAAAAGAGTCTACTACAAGACGAATACCCCTAGAATACTATGAGAAGGCCTTTTTGGATAAAGACAATCCTGAAGACGTAACAAAAGTAAGAATAGAACCTGTGGGTAAACGTCCCTTCAACTGGCCCATAGATTCTGCTGAAATAAAATCATTAAAAGACAAAAATATAAACGATACTATTCCCTACAAATGGAGCAAAAAAGATATCAGAAGCAAATCAATAAAGATTCTTGACAAAAAAGAAATGAGGCCATACTTCATTATTTTACATAAAGGAACAGAGCACCTTGCTGCAATAATAGAACTTTCAAAACCGTTAGTGACCTCAAATGGTAAGTTTGCACTTATAAACTACAGTTATTTTCCTTTCAGTCTACGAGAGGGTATGAATACTGTAATTTTAATGGAAAACACAAGCGGCAAGTGGAAAAAAATAGGAATGTATAGAGTAGCTACTTATTGATCTTATCCTGTTTAGTAAGAGCTTTTTGCAAGTTATGATTAATAGAGATTACTATAATTTTAGTATCAGTCAGTAATTAGATTTCTTTTGAAACATAGTTTGATCTAGATTTTGCGTACCACAAAGACGCTAGTTTGTACCAATGACTACATTTGCAATATTTCAATAATAGATTCCCTAAAGGTAGCTTAGAAAGAGAGCGAATTGAAAATACTCGTTACTCAGAAGATCTTAATATCCCTAAAGGGGATGCTACTCCAAAAGGAAGTCCATGTAACTAAAATTATAAATACTATGAAGATTACAATAAGTTTAATTAGCAGCATACTATTAATATCTTGCTCTACATCCAAAATAGAAAAAAACATAGTAAATGATTTTTTAAAGAATCAGCTTATTAAATCACCTTATATTAAAGTTGTAGTGAAGGAACCTTTACAAACATTGTTATCATTAGAGTATTATGAAAAAGCGTATCAAGATAGAAATATTCGCTTGGGTGACATGATAAGAATCCGACCAGAGTCCAATCCTCCTTTTATTTGGCCTATTGACTCCTCAGGAATAATAAAATTAAAAGAAAAATATAAAAAAGATACGATAAGTCCATGGTGGCATAAAAATGATTTTCAGGGGTCGAAATTAAAATTAGCAAATGGAAAAGCTATTAGAGACTTTAAAAGCCGTCTTTCGTTAAGGTATTTTGGAGATGAAGGTATTACTTTTTCAAAGCCCATAATCACGGCAGATAAGGAATTTGCACTTTTATTTTTTAAAACATTTACTTTAGGTAAGTATTCTACTCATCCAATGCAAAAAGCCATATTAATGGAAAATAAAGAGGGAAGTTGGAGAATAAAAGAAATTTACGATGACCCTAATGTTATTAATTAATTTGAGTTCTTTATGTTTTTAGTGTGAAGCTTTACTATTTTTAATTTCAACAACAAAATTTGTAGGGGAAGATGGTTTGATCTCGGCTTATTACCGAAAGGAAAGGGACACCATATCAAGGGTATACGTCTTTAGGAACGCCTTGTAAAATTAGTGAATATGAAACACATAAAAAAAGTAGTACTGTTAATCCCGTTTTTCATCTTGTCTTGCAACAGCAGTAAATATCTCGCTAGTTACGAGCCTATAAATGTGTTTTTAGAAACACAAAAACATAGCAAAAAAAGCCGCAAAACATAATTTTGCGGCATTTTTTTTTGCTTGAATAATTTATTTCAAATGCTCTAACATATCTTTAGTCATGCTTTCCAAATCAAATTCATGTTTCCAGTTCCAGTCTTTTCTGGCTTCAGCATCATCGATACTCGCGGGCCAGCTGTCCGCTATTTTTTGACGGAAATCTGGCTCATAAGTGATAGTAAATTCAGGAATATGTTTTTTGATTTCGGCAGCAATTTCAGTTGGGGTAAAACTCATTGCGGCTAGATTATAAGCTGAACGAATTTTTATTTGTTCGGCTGGTGCTTGCATAATTTGGATCGTTGCGGCAATGGCATCATCCATATACATCATTGGCATTTTGGTTTCGGAGGATAAGAAGCATTCGTATTTCCCGTCACTTAAGGCCTTGTGATAAATATCTACCGCATAATCGGTCGTTCCGCCACCAGGAGGCGACGACCAACTGATTAATCCCGGATAACGTACGCTGCGAACATCTACGCCAAATATATTATGGTAATATTCGCACCATCTTTCGCCGGCTTGTTTACTGATTCCGTAAACCGTTGAAGGTTCCATGATGGTATATTGCGGGGTATTTTCTTTCGGAGTTGTAGGACCAAAAACAGCAATACTCGAAGGCCAGAATATTTTTTTTATTTTTTTGGCTTTCGCCAAATTCAAAACGTGAAACAACGAATTCATGTTCAAATCCCAAGCAAAAGCTGGGTTTTTCTCGGCTGTTGCCGATAATAATGCAGCCATTAGATAAATCTCATCAATTTGATGAACTTCGACAAGATGCTCAATTTGATTAAAATCTAAAGCGTTTACTACTTCAAAAGGACCAGAATTAACCACATCGGTATTCAGCTTTCGAATATCGGAAGCAATTACATTATCGGTTCCATATATTTTTCTTAATTTATGGGTAAGCTCCGTTCCAATTTGTCCGCAAGCGCCTATAATCAATATTTTAGTACTCATTTTGTCTGTTTTAGAAATTCAAAGATAACGTTTTCGTAAATAGCATAATTTTGAATAAAAATATCATAGAATTCTTAAAATTATATTGATAATAATGACAAAATTATTAATTTTTATTATTTATAGCATAAAAATATCATCTGAAATAGTAGATTGTTATTTGAAAAGCGCAAATGCACTTTAAATTAATTTAGAGCTTTTTTGAGAGATAAAAATCTCCAACACGTTTGGTAAGTTATTCCCAATTCTGTAATTCGTTATTATAAATTTACTTTGTAACTTTGTCCTTTAATGTATTCACTTATGAAATATAAATTATCATGCTTCTTTTTTCTGATTGTCATTTTGTCTGCGTGTAAAAATGACAATCAAAAACGATTAGCGGAAAATGAAAAACAGGCTAAAAAAAACGAACTCATTTTTTCAAACATCAACAAAGGCTGGGTTTTTTACGACACGCCTATTAATTCAACTTCTGAGGCTACGGTAGCCAGCTGGAACGAATTGCGATTATTTTTTGAGGAATTAGCCGTTAAACCTAAAAAGACAATCGGAGCATTTCAAAAAAAATCAAAAGCATTATCTAAAAAAGTGATGGCTTTAAATGAGAACATTCCTTCCCAATTTAATAAACCTCAGATAAAAAGCAGGGTTTCCACTTTAATCACCAAGGTTAGATTGTTGGATTTGTTCCTTAATCTGGATAAGATTCCGGATCAAAAAGTAATTGTTTTAGTTTCAGAAATCAATGCGGAGCTAGTTTCCCTGCAAAGACAAATGGACAAAATTGTAGAAAAAAGTAAAATTCCTGTCGAAGAAGGGGAATCTGAATTAATGAAAATGATGGATACTGCCAGAGCAATTCCGAATACACCAACCGATCCAAATCTACCACGCGTTGAGTAAAAAAGTTTTATATAACACCTACGATGATTCTCCAAAAACGCAACAGATTGTTGCTCGTTTGCAAGAGAATAATCAAGTAAAAATGCATCTTGATGGATTATTGGGATCGGCAATTTCTTTTGTCATTCGTTCTATTTTCAAGAAAGCGGAACTTCCTTTTTTAATTGTTTTTAATGATAAAGAAGAAGCCGCTTACTATTTGAACGATTTGGAACAAATGATCGGTGACCAGGATGTTTTGTTTTATCCGGGTTCCTACCGTCGTCCGTATCAAATTGAAGAAACGGACAATGCCAATGTTTTGCTTCGTGCCGAAGTGTTAAACCGAATCAATTCCCGCAAAAAACCGGCAGTAATTTTCACCTATCCCGAAGCATTATTTGAGAAAGTGGTAACGCGAAAGGAATTGGACAAAAATACATTGAAAGTTGCTGTTGGCGACAAAATTTCGATCGATTTCATCAACGAAGTTTTGTTTGAATACGAATTCAAAAGAGTAGATTTCATTACGGAACCTGGAGAATTTTCCGTTCGTGGAGGAATTGTCGATGTGTTTTCGTTTTCGAATGATAATCCGTACCGTATTGAGTTTTTTGGAGATGAAGTGGAGAGTATTCGTAGTTTTGATGTAGCAACCCAATTGTCGATTTTGCAACAAAAGAAAATTACGATAATTCCAAATGTTGAAAATAAATTTTTTCAGGAAAATAGAGAAAGCTTCTTGGATTATATCTCTGAGAAAACGGTCATTTTTATTCAAAACACCGAATATCTTTTATCACAATTAGACAAACAATTTGGCAAAGCAGAAGAAGCTTTTGAAAAATTATCGCAGGAAATAAAACGTTCGACACCGGAACAATTGTTCTTAAACCAAGCCGCTTTTATTAAAAGAGCCTTGGATTTTTCGATTGTTGAATTGAGTTCAAAACCTATTTTTAGAACCACCAAAAAATTCGAATACCATATTCAGCCGCAACCGTCGTTCAACAAGCAATTTGATTTGTTGTTGAATAATCTGAATGAAAGTCATTTCAATGGTTACAAAAATTATTTATTTTGTTCCAATGAAGCTCAGGCCAAAAGATTTCATGATATTTTCGAAACCTTAGATGAGGCTAATTCCGAGAATATCAGGAAACAATACAACACGATAGTTTTGCCTTTGTACCAGGGGTTTATAGACGAGGAAAACCAGATCACTTGTTACACTGATCATCAAATTTTTGAACGCTACCATAAATTTAATATTAAAAGTGGCTATTCGAAAAAGCAAAACATCACTTTAAAAGAACTCACGACATTATCCGTTGGGGATTATGTTACGCATATCGATCATGGAATCGGGAGATTTGGTGGATTGCAAAAAATACAAGTCGAAAACAAAACGCAAGAAGCAATTAAGCTGGTCTATGCTGATAATGATATTGTTTATGTGAGCATTCACTCGCTGCATAAAATTTCGAAATACAACGGAAAAGACGGAACGCCACCCAAAATTTACAAATTGGGTTCGAATGCCTGGAAGATTTTAAAACAAAAAACCAAGGCGCGTGTCAAACATATTGCGTTCAACTTGATTCAATTGTACGCCAAAAGAAGACTGGAAAAAGGATTCCAGTTTGCGCCCGACAGTTATTTGCAAAACGAACTGGAAAGTTCTTTTATTTACGAAGATACACCAGATCAAACCAAATCGACGGCAGAAGTTAAAGCTGACATGGAAAGTGATCGACCGATGGATCGTTTGGTTTGTGGAGATGTAGGTTTTGGTAAAACCGAAGTTGCCATTCGTGCGGCTTTCAAAGCGGTAGACAACAGCAAACAGGTTGCGATATTGGTTCCTACAACCATTTTGGCGTATCAACATTATAGAACTTTTACAGAACGATTGAAGGATATGCCGGTTTCTGTGGGGTATTTAAACCGTTTTAGAACCGCCAAGCAAAAAGCAGAAACCTTAAAATTATTGGCCGAAGGAAAACTCGATATTGTCATTGGAACGCATCAATTGGTCAATAAAAATGTGGTTTTCAAAGATCTGGGATTGTTGATTGTGGATGAAGAACAGAAATTCGGAGTTAATGTAAAAGACAAGCTCAAAACCATTGCGGCGAATGTGGATACACTGACTTTGACAGCAACGCCAATTCCGAGAACTTTACAGTTTTCATTGATGGCAGCACGCGATTTATCCGTAATAACCACACCTCCGCCCAATAGATATCCTATTGAGACGAATGTGGTTGGTTTTAGTGAAGAATTGATTCGTGACGCGATTTCGTATGAAATTCAGCGTAACGGTCAGGTTTTCTTTATCAATAATCGCATAGAAAACATCAAGGAAGTTGCCGGAATGATTCAGCGTTTGGTCCCAAATGCCAGAGTAGGAATTGGTCACGGCCAGATGGAAGGCAGGAAATTAGAGGAATTGATGTTGGCTTTCATGAATGGAGAATTTGATGTTTTGGTGGCAACTACCATTATTGAAAGCGGTTTAGACGTTCCGAATGCGAATACGATTTTCATCAATAATGCCAATAACTTTGGATTATCTGATTTGCACCAAATGCGCGGTCGCGTAGGACGTAGCAATAAGAAAGCATTCTGTTATTTTATTTGTCCGCCGTATTCAGCCATGACGGATGATGCCAGAAAACGAATTCAGGCTTTAGAACAGTTCAGCGAATTGGGAAGCGGATTTAATATTGCGATGAAAGATTTAGAGATTCGTGGTGCCGGAGATTTATTGGGAGGCGAACAAAGCGGTTTCATCAACGAAATTGGTTTTGACACGTACCAAAAAATCATGAACGAGGCCCTCGATGAACTGAAAGAAAACGAATTCAAAGAGTTGTATCCAACTGAAAACAACATTGAAACCAAAGAATACGTCAAAGACTTGCAAATCGATACCGATTTTGAGTTGTTATTTTCAGATGAGTATATCAATAATGTTTCGGAGCGATTAAGTTTGTACAATGAATTAGGCGGTGTAAAAAATGAAGAAGAACTTATTGTTTTCCAAAATAAACTAATTGACCGTTTTGGTCCTTTGCCTCCACGAGCCAAAGCATTAATGAACAGTATTCGTATCAAATGGATTGCCACTCGCCTTGGAATAGAAAAATTAGTGATGAAAAAGGGCAAGATGATTGGCTATTTTGTATCGGATCAACAATCCGATTTTTACCAATCGAATCGTTTTCAACAGGTAATAAAATTTGTGCAAACGCACAATTCTATTTGTAAAATGAAAGAAAAACAAACCCCAGCTGGTTTAAGACTTTTGTTAACTTTTGACAATGTGAAAAATACCAGAACAGCTTTGGAATTTATGGAGATGTTGGGGAAATAAGAGGTTACTAATGCTTCCAGCCTTCTAAAGGCTGGAAGCTTTCCATTGCTTAATCCATAATCAAATCTTGAATTTCTTCTAAATTTTGATTCTTTAATCAAAAATATTCAGAATCATTTTATGTTTTAATTATTGAAAATGAAATAGTTAGTTAAATTTTAGGTTTTGTTTTTTTAACACCATCAAAAAAGATAACTTTGTTATACTAAAATTTTAAGTTATGAATTTAGCCACCAGAAAATATAATTTTATTCAAGAGTTGACTACAATTGACGAAAGTTTATTGGAAAAACTTGAAATTATTTTAAGAACCAGTAAAAAAGATTGGTTCACTGATTTAAATTCAGAAGAAAAACAGGAAATTGAAATCGGTTTAAAGCAAGCAGAAAATGACGAATTTATAAGTCATGAAACTGTAATGAATAGATTTTCTAAATGGCGTTAAAGATCAAATGGACGCCGCAAGCCGATAACGGTTTGGCAATTGTTATTAAATATTTAGAAGCAGAATGGACTTTTAGAGAAATTTTGCAATTGGAAGAAAATATCAACCAAGTTACCAATCAGATTAGTCTTTTCCCTGACTTATATCCAAAATCTGAAACCTATAAAAATCTTCATAAAGCAATAGTAGATAAAAATAACTACTTGGTCTACCGAGTAAATTATAAAAAATCAAGAATTGAAATAATTAATTTTAGAGGAACTAAACAAAAACCGAAACATTAGAAAAATAAAAAAGCTTTCAGTCTTAAAAAAGGCTTGAAGCTTTAAAATATATAAAAAGAAGAATTAATTCTTCAAATCCTTAATTACTTTAAAAGCAACATCAACTTGTTCTTCGCTCACTAAAATAGTGAACTCATTTGAAGTCGAAATCACTTCATTAATGATAATTCCTTCCCAAGCCAATCGCTGGAAAATAAAATAGTAAATGCCCGGAACAACTATATTCTCTTTTGGTAATTTTACGGTGATTGAAGCTAGATTGTCTAGTTTTTGAATTAACTTCTCAGTTGCAAAGTGTTTGTCAACCAAATGGGTTACACTATTGCTCACCACAATATTAGTTTCGTTAACCCCTCGTGATGAGGTATAAAAAATATCTGGAAAAGAATTAATATCAGTAATTAAATCAGCTTGTTTGTTCAAAACGGTGTCTGACGCAGCAAAAGTATAATCCGTCAAAGCCGAACGAACGGTGATTTCCCCGATATTTTTGATGACTTTATTGATCTTATGATTTAACCTGAAATCTAGTTCTTCTGTTAGTCTTTTTAATGCCATGACAACCGCACCTTGTTTAACTTCTTTTCCAAATTCACTTTCTAATTCGGTCATTATGTTTCTGGATAATGAAGTCAGATTGATAATTCCAAGCGATAAAGCATTAAGCAGGAAGGGCTTAGTTTTGATGTAGTTTTCGACAATTGAAGAAACAGTTTTCATAGATGTACAGGTTTAGTTTTTTTGTAAAATAGTTGTAGTTAGTAAATAGTTGTGTGTAATAACCGTGCAAATATAATTAAAAAACAATTTGTTACAAATATAACATTAAAAAAATAACATTAAAAATGATAAAAAGCATCTATAAGGTGCTCAATTACAAAAGATTTGCCTTCTTTATGGATAGCTATGATGTCAAAACGGACTTCAATGTCTAAATCTAGTTCGTTTACATAAGCGTCGACTGCTTTTACCAGAAGTTGAATTTTTTTGGGTTTTACAAAATCTTGTGGCAAACCAAATTCGAGGGACGAACGGGTTTTTACTTCAACAACGGCCAGTGTATTTTCTTTCTTGGCAAGGATGTCGATTTCCGCTTTTTGGAAAGTCCAGTTGGTTTCCAGTATGGCGTAACCGTTTTTCTTCAGATATTCAACCGCTAATTCTTCTCCAAGATTTCCAAGTTCGTTGTGTTCAGCCATGAGGATAGTGTTCAGTTTTCAGTCTCAGTCTCAGTTTTCAGTTATCAAACTTCTGCAATCAGAAAAAGTGTTCAGTCACAGTGTTCAGTTTGAATATACTTGCGATTAAAAATAGTGTTTTCTATTCCGGTTGTAAACTTCTGCAATCAAAAATCGTTACCCGAGCCTGCAAGAGCGAACAGGCGTAGCAATCCTCAATCTGCAATAAATAATAGTGTTCAGTATTTAGTGGCAGTATTCAGTTAAAAAAAACTTCTGCAATCAAAAAGCCTTTTAATTTTATGGCGCTGAAAAAATAACAGTACTCAAATTAGCATTAACATCAATCGTTACTTTGCTGCCTAAAACTAGAGCTCGGTTGTCTTGAATATGACCTGCGGGGAAATTATATAAGACAGGAATGTTGTATTTTTTTGTGACATCATCTATAATTTCAATGGCATTTTTCCCCCATGGAATATCGTTGTCTTTCATTTTTGTCATAGAGCCCACCACAATTCCCTTTATGCTTTCCAAACAGCCATTGCGTTTCAAGTTCATCATCATACGGTCAATATGGTATAAATATTCATCTAAATCTTCGATGAATAAAATTTTATCGGTGCAATCAATAGCAGACTCAGAGCCAAATAAACTGTATAAAATAGATAAATTGCCACCGACTAATTCGCCAGACGCTTTTCCTAATTTATTCATGGGAAATGGACTGACTTTATAGGTTAGCTTTTCTCCAAACATTGCAATCCGTAATGATTCAATCGCTTCTTTAGATGCTTTGGGAACACTTATTGGCATTATTCCATGAATGGATTTAAAGCCTAATGTATTCAAATGATTGTGCAAAACGGTAACATCGCTAAAACCTATAATCCATTTTGGATTTTGTTTAAATTTGGTAAAATCCAATAAATCAATCATCCGTACCGTGCCATATCCGCCTTTGACACACCAAATAGCTTTAATGCTCGGATTGTCTAGTTGTTGCTGAAAATCAGCTGCGCGTTGTGCATCAGTGCCGGCTAATTGATTGTCATCTAAACCAATTGTACTTCCTATAACCACTTCAAGACCCCAGCTGTGCAATAAATCTATTGCAGGTTTCAGATTGTCATCTATGTTTTTTCTGGCTGTTGCCAAAATGGCTATTGTATCTCCTTTTTGTAAAATAGGTGGTGTGATCATTGGTGTATTGGCTTGACAGTTGAAGGATTGTAAAATAAAAATAAGAAACAGGAATTTATATAAAACAAAATGGCGTATTATAAAAGTAAATCGGGTCACATGCATTTTTGTTTATTTTTTATAAATATATCAAATTCTAAGAAACAGAAGTCTATTAAAGACTAAAACAAAGATAAGTAATTAGAAAATAATTTAGACTTCCATCTTAAAATGAAGTATTTTTACAAATAACCAACCTAAAAACGGTTAATGTATAATTTCAATAGTACAATTAGAAAAATATGAGAATAACCTCTTTGATTCTTCTGTTAATTTTATTTTTCTCCAATGCAACCTCCAATGCACAGCAGAAAAAATATGTGATACATACCGTGGCATTTTATAATTTTGAAAATTTATTCGACACCATAAATGACCCAATTACTAATGATGAAGAATGGACACCTAATGGGATGCAACGCTGGACATCCAAAAAGTACCGTCATAAACTTGAAAACCTATCAAGGGTGTTAGCTGAAATTGGTTCATCTGAAAATCCCGATTCCCCAACATTTATAGGCGGTTCCGAAATAGAAAACAGAGGCGTTCTGGAGGATTTAATCAAACAACCCAAATTGATTAACAAAGACTACGGAATTATACATTTTGATTCGCCTGACAAAAGAGGAATTGACGTTGCTCTATTATATCAAAAGAAGCAGTTTCAGCCCACAAGTTTTTCTAATATTCCTTTATATGTTTATAGGAATGACACAAAGTCAAAGGAAATCGCAAAAATAGAATCGGACGAAAAAACAGACGATGTTTTACAAATAAGCACTCAAAATCATCGAATTTACACTAGAGATCAGCTTCTGGTAACTGGTTTTCTGGATGGAGAAGAAATTAATATCATTGTTAATCACTGGCCTTCCCGTTCCGGCGGGGAGAAAAAAACCAGCCCTTTTAGAGAAGTAGCGGGAGCATTAAACAGGAAGATTATCGATTCCCTTCAAAGAATTAATCCAAATGCAAAAGTGATAACGCTTGGCGATCTGAACGATGGTCCCTATAATAGGAGTGTAAAAATAGCGCTTGGCGCAAAAGCCAAAAAGGCGGATGTACTTCCGCTTGGCATATACAATCCATTTGAAGAAATGGCTAGGAATGGAATGGGGACAATTGCTTTTCGGGACGCTTGGGATATTTTCGACCAAATTATGGTTTCAGAATCCTTATTAAAATCGGACAAATCTTCTTTTTCTTATTGGAAAGCGGGCATTTACAATAAACCATTTTTAATCCAAACCAGCGGACAATACAAAGGATATCCGTTGCGACATTCACCCACTGAAATTGGATTCAGTGACCATTTTCCGGTCTATATTTATTTAATCAAAGAAAAAAAATGATCCTGTAGAGATGCACTGTAGAGATGCACTGTAGAGATGCACTGCAGTGCATCTCTACCTATTTTTTTATAACTTTACAATTAAAATTAAAAAACATGGCAATAGCAAAACCTTTCAACCTCAATAAATGGATAGAGGAGAACCGTCATCATCTTAAACCACCGGTAGGAAACAAAAGTTTATATACAGAATCCGACGATTATATCGTGATGATCGTTGCAGGTCCTAACGCCCGAAAAGATTATCATTATAACGAAACCGAGGAATTGTTTTACCAACTCGAAGGTTCTATAAAAGTATTTGTACAGGATGAAGGGCAGCGAAAAGAAATGGAACTTCATGCCGGTGATATGTACCTTCATCCGGGCAAAGTGCCGCATTCTCCGGTTCGTTCCGAAGGTTCAATAGGGTTAGTGATCGAGAGAAAGCGTGTCGGAAAAGGCCACAAGGATGGTTTAATGTGGTTTTGCGATAATTGCAACCATAAATTATATGAAGTCTATTTTGAACTTGATAATATTGAAAATGATTTCCTGCCTCATTTTGAACATTTTTACAATTCAGAAAAATTGAGAACTTGTGAAAATTGCGGTACCATCATGGAAGCCGATCCAAAATTTGTAACCCAAAAATAATTTAATGCTGAATTTATTTCAGTATCAGGAGCTATTCCCGCTTTCCGTTGCAAGTCCTCATCCCGTTGGCAACATTTTTAAATAGCTGCAAGAGCTTCCGTTGGTCGCTTTGCCGCTATACAAAATGTAAGCCATCGAGACTCCGGGCTTTCCACTTCTATCGGGGCTCATATCTTTGACATAGGTTAAAATAATATGAAAATGTATCTTTGAAATATAACAATTAATAAACAAAACGAAATGGCCAAATTCTATCGGGGCGAAATACATCCTTAGATGA
>NZ_JBHZPZ010000031.1:0-12476 GCF_042787345.1 Flavobacterium xylosi
AATTTCGCATATACTGTTTTGTTGCCCGATACGTATGCATTGGCAGGTGAAATCAGATTAGAGAAAACTCCTGCGTTATAAGTTTCATACCATCCTAATACTGATACAGTAGTTGATCCACCAACTACTGTAGTATTCTTGGATGTTAAATCAAAACTGGCTGTAATGCCACCTGCAGCTGAGGAACAAAGTGTTTGGCTTGTATTGGTTCCCGCTGGTGTTGTATTTACTGTAAGAAGATTATTGGCTACACCAATGCAACCTCCGGTTCCACTCAATTTCGCATATACTGTTTTGTTGCCCGATACGTATGCATTGGCAGGTGAAATCAGATTAGAGAAAACTCCTGCGTTATAAGTTTCATACCATCCTAATACTGATACAGTAGTTGATGCACCAACTACTGTAGTATTCTTGGATGTTAAATCAAAACTAGCGGTAATGCCACCTGCAGCTGAGGAACAAAGTGTTTGGCTTGTATTTGTTCCCGCTGGTGTCGGATTAATAGTAACAGTAGCTGAATCGGGAAGTGATCGACAAGTTCCAACTCCTCCAATACCTTTACCTATAACTACAACACTATATATACCTGCAACTGTTGGGCTAAAACTAGAAGCATTGCCTGGATTAGCGCTTGTTGCCGGAACTGTCCATTCATATTGTAACGGCTCAATTCCTCCACTAGGTACGGCTGTTAGTACTCCTAGAATATCATCTTGACATTTAGTAATATCGGCAACAGTAACTGAAGGTCTAACATTAAAAGCTCCAGAGGTAAAATCTTCTAAAACTGAGTTTACAGGATTGGAAGATCTTGTCTCCACTAAAAAGGAAGAGAAACAAGGATTAGTATTTGAAAGTGTTGTAAGATCAATAAAACCTTCAAAAAAAGTAATTGCTGGCATAAGATTAGCAACAACATTTTTTGATTGATGCAGCCAAGGAGTAGTCTCTGCATTAGCATTTACAGTGGCTGCAAGGGTTGTCTCACTTGTATTAATTTTAATAAGGGGTCCACCGTTACCAGGAACATTTCCGTTTCCATCGCCAACCCATTGATATGCGACGATATTACCCACTGCTCCACCATTGGATATATCCGCAACCACCAATATATCCCCAACGGCATGTTCTCCTGAGAATCTTCCTCCTGCAATAGGGTCTACAACATCCTGAAAAAACCAAAAACCAATGGTTGTAGTCCCATCTGCAGAATATCTATTCCCAAAAAAATAAATTTTGGATCCAATAAGAATTGCGCCTGCCTCCTGAATATTAGTTTTATCGCTTGAACTACCATCTGCTGTTTTCCATTGCCAACTTTGCGAAGCATTAGGACCATTTATGCGTAAATGATCTTTTGTACCACCACCTGAATAAATAGAATCAGGGGCATTCCCGTCATAAATTATTCCAGTTGAAATACTGCCTGATGGAAGCCCACTCTTTTTAAAAACATTTTCCCAATCTAATTTACCATCAGCATTACTAACATTACCATCCATAAATCCATAGGGATGCTGTGCCTGCATTTGGGAAGGTATAAGAAAAACAAAAATGATAAACAGCGCTTGTGAACCAAATTTGAATTGATCTTTTTTAGTGAGCAGTCCTAAGCTGATCGATTTTGATAAATTATCAATTGGATTTCTCTCATTATATTTAAAAAAACCTGATTTAGAATTTATGTTTTTCGGTGTTATCCAACAATTAATTTTGCTCGATAAAAATTCAAAAAACTTCAGAAGTGTAATCTTTTCCATGATAGTAAAGTTTTAATACCATACTTGTTAAATAGCAGGAAACTAGCAGACTGGGATCTGAAAACTTTTAGAAAAAACAAACCACCTTCATAAAAAATATGAAGTACACCATCATCAAAAGCATATTTTATTTTGGGGGAATAAACAAACTTTTATTACCAAATTGGGTCTTTAAGGAAACTAAAAAAACCTAATTTTTAAATTAAAAAGTTAGAATAACAAAAACAGAAAGCTTACGTTTTGAGAGCCAAAACTTGCTATAGCAATACATCTTCATAAACAATCTTATGAAGTACATCATCATTAAAAGAATATAACATTGTGGGGAGCAATATCGAAATTTCTTTATTCACCGTCAAGCCATTTTTAGAAAAAAATAACTCCAAATTCTATTCATTTATTTGCTAAATTAAAGTTAATCAATGGTTTAAAAACGACAATTTTAATACATTTAAATCCGATTAAAAACAAATATATCGGATGAAATACCCGCTAATTAAGAAAATTACTATAACAGAAAAGCATTAAAAACAAACATTTTTTTATGTTAAATTATTGATTTACAGTATTTTAATACAATTTAAAAAACACAATTTTATTTTAAACCACATAATTCAGCATTAAAAAAAACATCATCAAAAAAGAATAAAAAAAACCTCGAAAATTTTCACTTTCGAGGTTTAATTTTATAGATTAATCCTATTTATTTTTAGGATTAAATGGTTATTAAAAATCTATTTTGAAGACATCACTTTTTTCACACTACTTCCTCGATTCGTAGTTACTTTCACAACATAAACTTGCTCTTGTCCTCTATTCATTTTAAGGTTTAAAGCAACTTCTTTGTTTAAATAACTATTCGTATCTTCTTTGGTAAGTACTATTCTTCCAGTTGCATTGACTACTTCAATTTTAACATCTGAAACATAATCAAATTTATATTGAATTGTCAAGACATCTTTGAATGGAACAGGATACGCATCAAAACCTGCTATTTCCATTTTACTGGTAGTTGTTGGTGCGAAAGTAGTTCCACATACTAATGGTTGAATATTATACCCTACGAATATTCTACATTCATCAAAAGCATTGTTGATTAAATCTACTGCACTTGCTATTTGTGAAAGTGTAAGACCATTGGTTGAACCTCCACCTAAAGCTTGGTTTGCTAAATTATACAATCCTTGAACGGTAGCATTAGCTCCTAAAGCGGTTACAATGTTACTAGGAATAGTGTAATATTTATATTCATTATTCACTGTTCCATCAAGATTACAAGAGCGTGTTTTTGGAATATCTGATCCACAACCACCTACTGGCATGGCGATAGCGAAAGTTCCCGCTTGCAATGCAAAATTACCAAGAGCACCATTTATACCTATGTTAAGACCTAAGGTGATGGTTTGAGACAATAAAGTGTTATTGATTCTTCCATTTTTCAAATAAGAAGATGGCAATTCACAGATATTGTAAGCACCCGATAGTTTGTAACCTCCACCACCACCAGGTAAAACATCAATAACACAAGATGCAGAACTTATGGAAACAGTATTACTTCCAGATCCAACAATCATTGTGCCTCCATAATAATCCAAAGCTCTTTCGATAATGGCTATGGTAGTGTATTTATTAGAAAAACCACCCTCGTCATCCGGAGCACATGACATGCCTCCTAGATTACCATAAGCACCTTGTGTATAGGTACATAAAGCTTTTACGCAGATTTGAACAGTTACCAAAGAAAAATCGGTAGCGGTACAGCCGTTGGCCGGATTGGTAACGGTTAAAGTATAGGTACCTGCTGCATCAACTGTTGGTGTAGCTGTTGTTGCTCCGGAAACAATGTTTCCACCATTGCTGGCAACCCAAGAGAAAGTAGCTCCCGCTGTTGTGGAAGAACCCGATAGAATTACAGTAGTTGTACTGCATAATATCTGAGCATCGGCTCCTGCATTTGCGTTAGGTGCTGTATTGTTTAGAGTTACCAAAGCTATGTCTGTAGCTGTACAGCCGTTGGCTGGATTGGTAACGGTTAACGTGTAGGTACCTGCTGCATTAACGGTTGGTGTAGCTGTTGTTCCTCCGGAAACGATATTTCCTCCATTGCTGGCAGCCCAAGAGAAAGTAGCTCCCGCTGTTGTGGAAGATCCGCTTAAGGCAATTGAAGTAACAGTACAAGTCAACACCTTATCAGCTCCTGCATTAACATTAGGTGCTGTATTGTTAAGAGTTACCAAAGCTATGTCTGTAGCTGTACAGCCGTTGGCTGGATTAGTAACGGTTAAAGTATACGTACCTGCCGCATTAACGGTTGGCGTAGCTGTTGTTCCTCCGGAAACGATATTTCCTCCATTGCTGGCAGCCCAAGAGAATGTAGCGCCTGCTGTTGATGAAGATCCGCTTAAAGCGATTGAAGTTACAGTACAAGTCAACACTTTATCAGCTCCTGCGTTAGCATTAGGCGCTGTATTGTTAAGAGTCACCAATGCTACATCGGTAGCGGTACAGCCGTTGGCCGGATTGGTAACGGTTAACGTATAGGTACCTGCCCCATTAACGGTTGGTGTAGCTGTTGTTCCTCCGGAAACGATATTTCCTCCATTGCTGGCAGCCCAAGAGTAAGTAGCTCCCGCTGTTGTGGAAGATCCGCTTAAGGCAATTGAAGTAACAGTACAGCTCAACACTTTGTCGGCTCCTGCGTTCACATTAGGTAATGAACTGTCTAAAGTTACCAAAGCTATATCGGTAGCGGTACAACCGTTGGCTGGATTGGTAACGGTTAAAGTATATGTACCTGCCGCATTAACGGTTGGAGTAGCTGTTGTTCCTCCGGAAACGATATTTCCTCCATTACTGGCAGCCCAAGAGTAAGTAGCTCCCGCTATTGTGGAAGATCCGCTTAAGGCAATTGAAGTAACAGTACAAGTCAACACTTTATCAGCTCCTGCATTAGCATTAGGTGCTGTATTGTTTAGCGTAACCAATGCTACATCGGTAGCAGTACAGCCATTGGCCGGATCGGTAACGGTTAACGTATACGTACCTGCTGCATTAACGGTTGGTGTAGCTGTTGTTTCTCCGGAAACGATATTTCCTCCATTGCTGGCAGCCCAAGAGAAAGTAGCTCCTGCTGTTGAGGATGATCCGCTTAAGGCAATTGAAGTAACAGTACAAGTCAACACTTTATCAGCTCCTGCATTAGCATTAGGTGCTGTATTGTTAAGGGTAACCAATGCTACATCGGTAGCGGTACAGCCGTTGGCTGGATTGGTAACGGTTAAAGTATACGTACCTGCGGCATTAACGGTTGGCGTAGATGTTGTTCCTCCGGAAACGATATTTCCTCCATTGCTGGCAGCCCAAGAGTAAGTAGCTCCCGCTGTTGTGGAAGATCCGCTTAAGGCAATTGAAGTAACAGTACAAGTCAATACTTTATCAGTTCCTGCATTAGCATTAGGTGCTGTATTGTTAAGGGTAACCAATGCTATATCGGTAGCGGTACAGCCATTAGCTGGATTGGTAACGGTTAACGTATATGTACCTGCAGCATTAACTGTTGGCGTAGCTGTTGTTCCTCCGGAAACGATATTTCCTCCATTGCTGGCAGCCCAAGAGAAAGTAGCTCCCGCTGTTGTGGAAGATCCGCTTAAGGCAATTGAAGTAACAGTACAGGTTAACACTTTATCAGCTCCTGCATTAGCATTAGGCGCTATATTGTTAAGGGTAACCAATGCTATATCGGTAGCAGTACAGCCATTGGCCGGATCAGTAACGGTTAACGTATAGGTACCTGCAGCATTAACTATTGGCGTAGCGCTTGTTGCTCCGGAAACGATAAATCCTCCATTGCTGGCAACCCAAGAGAAAGTCGCTCCTGCTGTTGAGGATGAGCCACTCAAGGCAATTGAAGTAGTGGTACAATTCAACACTTTGTCGGCTCCTGCATTAGCATTAGGTGCTGTATTATTTAATGTTACTAAGGCCACATCAGTTCCTAAACACAATGGATTAGATGGAATGGAAACACTTAAGGTATAGGTACCCGCCATATCAACAATCGGTGTAGCTGTATTAGCTCCCGAAACGATGCGACCGCCATTACTGGCAACCCATGAGAATGTTGCACCTGCTGTGGTAGAAGACCCGCTTAAAGCAAGTGAAGTTGTGGTACAGGTCAACACTTTGTCAGCACCTGCATTCGCATTGGGAGTCAAATCCAAATTTAATTGTATGGGCGCTGATGGAAAATCTTTCAATTCAGATTGAGATGAACTTCCTGAAGACCGTGTTCTGATAAACACTGTACTTAAGACGAAACATGGATTTTGATTCTGGCTTGTTAAGAATACTTGAGTAAGATTGATTGCACCTTCAGCAAATTGATTGGGAGCATATATCCCCGGATTCACTCCAAAAACATCAAAAGGCACCGGGGTATAAGAGTCGTTATTGGTAATAAAGATTTGATCTGGAAAAGAAGTATTGGGGATAACAACATATTCATAAACCCCACCTACTAATGACCATTTTCGAATCACAACGGTAGCATCACCACCTCCTTGTGTAAATTCAATAGTAACTAAAATATCACCTGGTGTTCGTCCACCCGTTGAAGCGGGTGCGCCAGTAACAAATCCACCACTACCACCGGTAATTGGTGCCACATTACTAAAGGGATCAGGGGGGCCATAAACAGCACCTGTGATTGTTAAGGGTGCTTGTAAAAACTCGAAATCAATGTAACTACTTCCATTGATTGTCTGACGGTCACCAGCAAAAAGGCACCACAAATCCGTTGAAGATCCAGCTACACCACCAGGAGTGACAAAGTTTATTCCGTCAGTACTTCTCCCTCCTATTTTACCCGGATCACCATAACTAAAATGAACTCCACAATTTTGGATTTCATTTTTGGGCGGTGAACTTCCAGCTCCCCAAGTATAAGTACCAGGATTATCATTTATTTTATTGGAAGAAGTAAAGATGGTTGGATCATTTTGATAAGGATCCTTTAACTGATAGGTTACAGGAATTGATTGAGCACCTGTTAGACTGGGTTTGTAAAAAACTTCACCAGTAAGAGGATTAATCAAACCATGCCCCGCTATAGTGGGATGAAGATTGTCAAACAAGTCTCCTGTACCAATATACAGAGAATTAGTAAAATCAGGTGTATGAGCAAATGCATCGCCATCCACTCCAGAACCGGTAAGGGGATATTGTACGGGAACAACACCTTTAATATTTTGAGCCGTAACCGTATAACCCATCATCATAATTGCCCCCAACATAAGGGACATGCGGAGCGATTTACGCCAACAATTAGGCCATAATCCTGATAAAAAATCAGTTGAACTTCTCTCATTAGATTTAGTAAAATCTAATTTAGAAAGGGTGTTTTTCGTTATAAAGCAATTAGTTATTTTGCTGGATAAAACATCGAAAAACTCTAAAATCGTATTCTTTTTCATAATAAAAGTATTTTAGCACCATACGTTAGATATAAAAGGAAGTTTACAGATTTGGGAAAGAAAAACTTAAAGAAACATAATCCATCTTCATATAAATGATGAAGTCACCGTCATTAGGATTGTTTTTATCAGTACAATAAAAACAAGATCTCTTTTACTAAACCAAAATCAATTTGTTGAAAAATTTGTACTATTAATTTGAATCAATTAACATTAAAAAACAATAATTAGAATGAAACTGGAAGCTTACATTTTGGAGAAATGTAACTGTCAGAAAATAAGTCCTCTTCATCAAAAAAATGAAGTTAACCTTCATAAACAGGATATCATAAATGTGAAGAACCAAAGTTATATCCTAATATTTATTTTAAAGTTGCTTAACTGGAAACAACTTTATTATTTACTTATATTAAAATTAACCATTAAAATAAAAAGGGAAATAAAAACAAGATTATTCTCGATTAAATTCCATTTTAATCGACAAAGAACACCTAATATTAGGAAAATTAGTATGTAAATATAAATATTTTTATTTATAACTATTTGATTATTAGTGTATTACGTGTTAAAATTAGCGGTGAATTAAACACAAATTTTCTTACTTTCAATACTTTACTTTTTTATTAGAATTGTTGGATAAAAACGTGTCCTATTAGATAAATTTTATTCATTTAAAGTAGATTGTTTTTTTACTGATTTTGAAATATATTGGGTTCTAATTAAATGGAAAAGTAATCCTATTAAATTCTTTATATCCAAATTTAATCTAATAGATGGAGCTGTAAAAAAATACCCTAATAATCATAGTTAGATATAAAATAAAAATATGATGTTTATTTCATGAATTCTATCCACCTTTTTATATAATCTAAATAATAAGCCTTTAACTCATTACTGTACACTTTAGCTGCTATTTTAGGTCTTAAATCATATGATTATTACAATTGATTGTTTCATATATAAAATAAGTTTCATGCCCGATTATTTAAAACACATTTCCTTTTTAAAATAGTTTTTAAGAGCTATCGTGTGGACACAAAAATCGGACAGGATATTAAAAACGAATTTCACGAATTAATTCGTGAAAATTAGTAAAATTCATTTTTAACTTTTTAATATCAACTTAAAAAATAGTACTAATCTACTCAATCAGTGTTATTTGTGTTTTATTTTAAACTTGTTTCTAGACGTTAGGTTTGGGAGTGAATTTTAAAACTCAATATGCCAACAAAGTCTTTTTAAAAATTCAGCTTTAAACAAAAAAAACCTCGAAAGTAAAAACTTTCGAGGTTTAATCTTAAAATCTAATCCATCTCTATATTTTATAGGATTAGTTATCTATTTCAAATTATTTAGAAGACATTACTTTTTTAACGCTACTTCCTCTATCAGTAGTTACTTTGACAAGATAAACTTGCTCTTGACCTTGATATGTATGAAGGTGTAGCATAATTTCTTTGCCTAAATAACTATTAGTATCAGTTTTTGAAAGTACAGGCATTCCTTGTGAATTTAATACTTCAATTGTAACGTCAGATTGGTAATCAAAATCGTATCTGATGGTAAGAACATCTTTAAAAGGAACTGGATATGCTGTAAAACTAGCAGTCACAGTTGGTGCAGCTGGTTTAGCAAGCGGATCAGTTGGGTTACGTAAAGTAACCGTACCGCTTATAACACAGTTGTTCGCATCTTTCACTATCCAATTGTACACTCCCGCAGTTAAACTACCAAAGAAATTAGATGTTTGGTACGTAGTTCCACCATTGATGGAATACATGAATGCACCCGTTCCGCCAGAAGCGTTCAATGTGATTGAACCATCTTTTAAAGTTGCACAACAGGAAGGGTTAACCGCTGCTACAGATACCGCTAGTAATGTCGGACTTACTAAAGTAACAGTTCCTTTCAAGATACAATTATTGGCATCTTTTACCGCCCATTTGTAATCTCCAGCGGCGAGACCGCTAAATAAATTAGATGTTTGGTAAGTCGCTCCGTCATCTTTAGAATACATCAATATACCTGTTCCTCCTGTTGCTGTGATAGTAAACGAACCATCGGTTCCTCCACTACATTTAGGATTTACTGGTGTTGCTGATGCAACTATCACTGATGGATTGATTAAATTAACCGTTCCTTTCGAAATACAGCCATTGGCCTCTTTCACCGCCCATTTGTATTGTCCCGCAGCAAGTGCATTAAATACATTAGATGTTTGGTAAGAAACTCCATCATTTAAAGAGTACATAAATGGAGCTGTGCCTCCTGTAGCGTTCACGGTGATTGAACCATCGGCTCCACCGTTACATTTAGGATTCACAAGAGTTGCTGACACCTGTACAGCTGGCGGAGTGGTTAAGATAAATGTACCTTTCAATAAACAATCATTGGCATCTTTCACTCTCCATTTGTATTCACCAGCTGCAAGCCCTGTAAATACATTAGAAGCTTGATAAGTCACTCCTTGATCGATAGAGTACGTTAGTGTACCAGTTCCTCCCGTTGCGGTAATTGTGATTGAACCGTCGGTTCCACCATTACATTTAGGATTAATAAGGACTGCTGAGGCCACTATCAATGGTGGATTGGTTAAAGTAACCGTGCCTCCTGTAAAGATACATCCGTTAGCATCTTTTACAATCCAAGTATAGCTACCGGCGATAAGACCTGTATATACTTTTGGAGAGGTTTGTGACACGAAGCCTGCACCATTGAAATTCACCATATAAGGGCTTGTTCCACCGCTGAATGTTAGCGTAATTGAACCATCTGGTTCATTACAACATCTAGGATTTACTGGTGTTGCTGAAGCTACCAAAATGGTTGGTTGACCAACCACCTCAGAACCAGATTTCTCACATCCGTTGGCATCTTTTACAATCCAAGTGTAGCTACCGGCCACAAGACCTGCATATACTTTTGGAGAGGTTTGAGCCACGAAGCCTGCACCATTGAAGTTCACCATATAAGGACTGGTTCCGCCGCTGAATGTTACTGTAACTGAACCATCGGTTCCGCCGTTACATTTCACATCGGAATGCCCATCGGTCGCTAACAAAATGGTTGGTTGTGCGATAGTTTCTGAACCTGATTGCTCACATCCATTGGCATCTTTAACAACCCAAGTGTAAGTACCAGCCGTAAGACCTGTATACGCTTTTGGAGATGTTGCAGCCAAGAAGCCGCCGCCATTGAAGTTAACCATATATGGAGCTGTTCCGCCGCTGAATGTTACTGTAACTGAACCATCGGTTCCTCCGTTGCATTTCACATCTGCATGAGCATCTGTTGCCACCAAAATGGTTGGTTGTGCGATAGTTTCTGAACCTTGAACAATACATCCGTTGGCATCTTTTACAATCCAAGTGTAGCTGCCGGCCGCTAGACCTGCATATACTTTTGGAGAAGTTTGAGCCAAATAACCTGCACCATTGAAGTTCACCATATAAGGAGCTGTTCCGCCGCTGAATGTTACCGTAACTGAACCATCTGATCCACCATTACATTTCACATCAACATGAGCATCTGTTGCTACCAAAATTGTTGGTTGCGCAATCGTTTCTGAACCTGATTGCTCACATCCATTGGCATCTTTAACAACCCAAGTGTAAGTACCAGCCGTAAGACCTGTATACGCTTTTGGAGATGTTGCAGCCAAGAAGCCGCCGCCATTGAAGTTCACCATATAAGGAGCTGTTCCGCCGCTGAATGTTACTGTAACTGAACCATCGGTTCCGCCGTTACATTTCACATCAACATGAGCATCTGTTGCTACCAAAATTGTTGGTTGTGCGATCGTTTCTGAGCCTGATTGCTCACATCCATTGGCATCTTTAACAACCCAAGTGTAAGTACCAGCCGTAAGACCTGTAAACGCTTTTGGAGATGTTGCAGCCAAGAAGCCGCCGCCATTGAAGTTAACCATATAAGGACTGGTTCCGCCGCTGAATGTTACTGTAACTGAACCATCGGTTCCGCCGTTACATTTCACATCTGCATGAGCATCTGTTGCTACCAAAATGGTTGGTTGTGCGATCGTTTCTGAGCCTTGAACAATACATCCGTTGGCATCTTTTACAATCCAAGTGTAGCTACCGGCCGCTAGACCTGCATATACTTTTGGAGAAGTTTGAGCCAAATAACCCGCACCATTGAAGTTCACCATATAAGGAGCTGTTCCGCCGCTGAATGTTACCGTAATTGAACCATCTGATCCACCATTACATTTCACATCAACATGAGCATCTGTTGCTACCAAAATTGTTGGTTGCGCGATCGTTTCTGAACCTGATTGCTCACATCCATTGGCATCTTTAACAACCCAAGTGTAAGTACCAGCCGTAAGACCTGTATACGCTTTTGGAGATGTTGCAGCCAAGAAGCCGCCGCCATTGAAGTTCACCATATAAGGAGCTGTTCCGCCGCTGAATGTTACTGTAACTGAACCATCGGTTCCTCCGTTACATTTCACATCAACATGAGCATCTGTTGCTACCAAAATGGTTGGTTGTGCGATCGTTTCTGAGCCTGATTGCTCACATCCATTGGCATCTTTAACAACCCAAGTGTAAGTACCAGCCGTAAGACCTGTATACGCTTTTGGAGATGTTGCAGCCAAGAAGCCGCCGCCATTGAAGTTAACCATATAAGGAGCTGTTCCGCCGTTGAATGTTACTGTAACTGAACCATCGGTTCCTCCGTTGCATTTCACATCTGCATGAGCATCTGTTGCTACCAAAATGGTTGGTTGTGCGATAGTTTCTGAACCTTGAACAATACATCCGTTGGCATCTTTTACAATCCAAGTGTAGCTACCGGCGGTAAGACCTGCATATACTTTTGGAGAGGTTTGAGCCACGAAGCCTGTACCATTGAAGTTCACCATATAAGGACTGGTTCCTCCGCTGAACGTCACCGTTACTGAACCATCGGTTCCGCGGTTACATTTCACATCGGAATGCCCATCGGTTGCTACCAAAATGGTTGGTTGAGTTATAATAACTGTTCCTTTCAACACGCAATTATTGGCATCTTTTACCGCCCATAGATAGGTTCCAGCAGTTAATCCGCTGAAGACATTAGAGGCTTGGTAAGTTAATCCATCATTGGCTGAATACATCAAAGTTCCTGTTCCTCCTGTAGCAGTAATCGTGATTGAACCATCGGTTCCACCATTACATTTAGGACTTACAAGGACAGCTGATACAGCGATTGCGGTTGGTTGAGTGATCGTAACTGA
>NZ_JBHZPZ010000032.1:0-11550 GCF_042787345.1 Flavobacterium xylosi
TTGTACTTGGAAAACAACAGGAACACAGCCTGCTGAACCAACAACAGCATTAGCCTGTTGGGAAACTAGAAGCTTTGATACAACATCTTGTACTTGGAAAACAACAGGAACAAAGCCTGCAGAACCAACAACAGCTTGTTATGAAACGGCTACTTTCAATACGACAACTTGCGCTTGGGATGTAACAGGAACAAAACCTGCCGCTCCAACAACCGCCTGTTATGAAACGGCTACTTTCAATACGACAACTTGCGCTTGGGATGTAACAGGAACACAAACGGTAGAACCAATTGTTCTAAATTCAGTTTGTAATTCAGATACTAAATTGACTATTGATTTAAAAAACTTGTTACCTGTAGGAACTCCGCTAAACGGAACTTGGACAGACGTCGATAATACGGGTAAGTTAGAGGGAAGTGTATTTTCTCCTTTTGGTCTTAATATTCGTAATTATTATTTTGAATACAAAGCTGCAGGGGAAAATTGTCCATCAATTATAAAAATCAATATTAGCGATGATTGCGGAAGTATTGTATTAGGTTGTGGAATCGTTGCGGTTCATAACGCCTTCTCTCCAAATGGAGATGGAATTAATGAGAATTTCATTATCGATAATATTGACGATATTAACTGTTATCCAGATAATTCTATGGAAATTTATAACCGATGGGGAGTAAAGGTTTTTGAAACTACTGGATACAACAATACAACTAGGGTTTTCAACGGTATTTCTCAAGGTAGAACAACAATCAGCGATTCGTCTGGTTTACCTACTGGAACCTATTTTTATATTCTGATTTACACATCAGTTGACAATAACGGTAACCTTCAGACGAACAAAAAAGACGGGTATTTATACCTTACTAAATAATTAGAATCTGAATACCTGAGGATTCATAAAACCTCAGGTATTCCTTAAAATAAAATGAATTGCTTATCTGTTGGACTCTTTATTAATAGGTTTGATAGCGCATTAACATAATTAATATCTACTATGAAAACAAAACTATTTTCTCTCGTTTTGATGTTTACAACCATGGTAAGTTTTGCTCAACAAGATGCTCAATTTACACAATATATGTACAACACGATAAATATTAATCCTGCTTATGCAGGATCAAGAGGAGCGCTTAGTATTTTTGCATTACATCGTACACAATGGGTAGGACTCGATGGTGCTCCAGTTACTAACGCAGTTTCTGTCAACACTCCGCTAAACAATAGTAATCTGGGATTGGGAGTCTCTATTATTAATGATAAAATAGGACCTACACACGAGAACACTATATCTGCAGATTTATCCTATACCATTCCAGCTTCGGAGACTTTTAAACTTTCGTTTGGAATTAAAGCAACTGCTAACCTCTTTAATTTGGATGTCTCCAGACTAAATCCAGCTGACGACGATCCTAGCCTACATGATTATAGTAACAAATTCTCGCCTAATATTGGTGCTGGTGTCTATTTACATTCTGATAAAGCTTATATAGGTTTTTCGATACCTAATTTTATTGAGTCAAAAAGATATGATGATAATGAAGTGGCTATTTTTAAAGAAAAAATTAATTACTACTTGATTGCAGGTTATGTATTCGATTTAAATAGTGGTATCAAATTCAAACCTGCATTACTGACTAAAATGGTTGAAGGAGCACCTCTTCAATCAGATGTTTCGGCAAACTTTATGTTTAGTGATAAATTTGTGGTGGGAGTCGCCTACAGATGGAGTGCGGCTTTAAGCGCCATGGTTGGTTTTCAAGTTTCAGAGGGTTTATACATAGGATACGGTTATGATCATGAAACGACTAGTTTAAACCGCTATAATTCCGGTTCGCATGAAATATTTCTGCGCTTTGAATTATTTAAAAACAACAATAAAATCGTTACTCCAAGATTCTTCTAAACAATAATTATTATGAAAAATATTATACTTCTTTACATAACAATAATAAGTGTTTTTTCATTTAACATTTATTCTCAAAAGGCAAGGGTAACTGCAGCGGATAAAAATTATGACAGCTATGCCTATGTTGACGCTATAAAAACCTATGAAAGGGTGGCTGAGAAAGGATACAAATCCGTCGATATGTTTAAAAAATTAGGGAATGCTTATTACTTCAATGGTGAACTGGATAAAGCTGCTAAATGGTACGGTGAATTATTCAACATGCCTGCTGATAGTGATTTAGAAGCGGAATATTATTATCGCTATGCGCAATCTTTACGTTCTATTGGCCAAAACGATAAGGCGAATGAAATGTTGCAAAAATTTATTCAAAAATCGGGAAACGACAGTAGAGGAAAGCTTTTTAAAAAAGATATCAATTATTTAGAAGCTATAAAAGCTAATTCAGGTAGATACCAAGTTGAAGATGCAGGTATCAATTCTAAATATTCTGATTACGGAAGCGCAATATATTCAAACAAGATAATTTTTGCATCGGCTAGAGATACAGGAAGTTTGGGGCAAAGAAGACACAAATGGACCAATCAGGCTTTTACAAATTTATATGCATCTGATTTAGAATATAATATGACTCCAGGAGCATCTAAGAAATTTGATGAAAACATAAACTCAAAATTTCATGAAGCCTCTCCTGTCTTTACTGCTGATGGAAAGACAATGTATTTCACTCGCAACAACTATCTCGATGGCAAAAAAGGAAAAGATGGAAATCAAATTACTCTAATAAAAATATACAAAGCTAGTTTAGTGAATGATAAATGGTCTGATGTAACAGAATTGCCTTTTGACAGTGACAATTACAGTACAGCCCATCCCGCTTTAAGTCTTGATGGAAAAACTTTATATTTTGCCTCGGATATGCCGGAAACATTAGGCCAGTCTGATTTATTTAAGGTGACAATTAATGAGGATGGTAGTTTTGGAACTCCTCAGAATCTGGGAAATACAATCAATACGGAAGGTAGAGAAACCTTTCCGTTTGTAAATGATGAAAATGAGATTTATTTTGCTTCAGACGGACACCCAGGACTTGGAGGATTAGATGTTTTCATGTCCAAAATAAATGCCGATGGAACTTTCAGTGAAGTTCAAAATGTGGGTGCAGATGTGAATTCTCCAAAAGATGATTTTGCTTATTTGATTGATACAAAATCAAGAAGAGGTTTTTTCAGTTCCAATAGAGATGGTGGTAAAGGCTATGATGATATTTATAAATTCTTGGAAACCAAAAGACTGATTTGTGAACAGCTATTATATGGTGAAATAACAGATCTGGTTACTAAAGAACTACTTGCTGATGCAAAAATTAGTTTATATGATAGCCAATTTAATCTCATTAAAACGAATGTTTCTGATGTTAAAGGGAACTATACTTTTAAGGTAGGATGTGGAAAAACTTATAATGTGAGAGCTGAAAAACCGGAGTATACCACCATAGAACAAAAAGTAACTATTGCTGAAACAAATGGAAAAACGTATTTGCCTATCACATTGGAAAAAGCAAAATGTAAAGTGACCATTGGTGATGATTTAGGTAAATGCTTTGGAATAAAAATGATTTATTTTGATTTAGACAAATCTAATATTAGAAAGGAAGCGGCTTTGGATTTAGAAAAAATATTAGATGTTCTAAACCAAAATCCAACCATGAAATTAGACATACGTTCTCATACAGATAGCAGACAGACTTTTAAATACAACGAAGCTTTATCAGAAAGAAGGGTTAAATCTACTATGGGATGGTTAATCAAAAATGGAATTGATTCCAGTAGATTGACTGGAAGAGGATACGGCGAAACCCAACTTGTAAATAAATGCTCTGACGGTGTAAAATGTACTGAAGAAGAACATCAATTGAATAGAAGAAGTGAATTTATAATTACTGCTTTATAAATATATTTAGAAGTTAAAATAGAAATAATACCTGTTAAAACAACAATAAATTAAGCCTCCGAAGTTAAATTTCATGCATTTTTCAGTCCTGTTTTATAAATTATAAAACAGGACTGAAAAAATCATTTAAATATTTCCATTACTGTAGCTTAGTTCAAAGGGTACTAAATTAATATTCCCAATACTCCTTAAAATATTGAAATATTAAAAAATTTGATTCGTGTTTTATTTTCTTTATTCCATTTTTTATTTTAAATAAGAAACTAAATTAAATGGTTGCGTTTGTAATTTTTTTTGTATGAAAGAAATGTGAATTTTTTTATACAAAAAAATACATTTTAACGACTATTTAGGTTATTCGTAGGAAAAAAAAATCAATAACAATAATTTTTCTTAAATTTGATTATGCCTATTAACAAACTTTTACAACTGCCTAAAAGTTTTAAAAAAAAAAATGAACTTAAAGAAAAAGAAATTCTTTTAACCCAAAAAAAAAGAAAATTCTAATCTTTATAAATCTAAAACACATATTGTAGTTTAGATTATGAAATTACACTTTTGAATAGTTTTAAATATAAAAAAAGGAATGTCACCTACGACAGAAAATATTCTTTAACCCAAAAAAAGAAAGCTTTCATCCTTAAACAAAACTAATATCATTCTTGAAACAAAGATTAAAAAATTGTGTGTTTAATTATTGCGAAATTTTAGAAAAGGGTAAGTCACCTGCGACTGGAAATATTCTTTAACCCAAAAAAAAGTTTTCATCCTTAAAAAACTAAAATCATTCTTGAATTCAAGATTGAAAATTTTTGAATGTTGAATTGCTGAAAATAGGAAAGTCACCTGCGACTGGAAATATTCTTTAACCCCAAAAAAGAAAGTTTTCATCCTAAAAAAGCCAAAATAATTCTTGAAATCGAGACTGAAAAGTTTTGAATATTGAATTGCTAAAAAAAAGGAAAGTCACCTACGACTGGAAGTATTCTTTAACCCAAAAAAAGAAAGGTTTCATCCCTATAAAGTATAAATCGTATTTGTGGTAACTAATTATATACCCTGATTAGGATTATGTAAATATATTTTATCAGCACCAATTTTACAAATAAAACCAAGATATCAACGTATAAGTCTTATCAATAGTCATCGAATTAAGCTATAATCTTTATCAAAAAATTGATCAAAATCAGTAAGTAAATACCTTTTTAATAAATTACTAATAAATTACCAACGAAGTAAAAACGAATGCAAATCAATGATTTATTATTTAAAAAAGATTAATATGAAAACAAAAATTACTTTACATACCCCAGTCTTTATCTTTTTAACCCGCACTGAAAATTTTGAAATTGAAGCCTCCAAATATTGGGAAAATTTACTTCAAAATATGATATTCCTTATTAAAAAAATGGTGACCGATTATCCATATTTTAATCATTCAATAACTATATCTATAAAAATAGATTTGATACCTATGAAGGTTAATAATTTGATTAGAGTTACACAACCTTCAATATGCAAAAGAACTCTTAAAAGTACTTTTTACTACTAAACTTCACTTTCTAACGATTTAAAAACAAATCAATATGAAATCAACTATTACTAATTCGACAAAACTATTTACGATTTTTCTATTAAGTTTATCATCAATTATGCTTGCCCAAACAATTGGTCCTGGTATTGCACCAGTAAATTCACCAACTGGAGGATTTAATATCGACGGTTCCCTAATAGCCAACTCAACTACGGGAGATTGGGTTGACGGAACTGGGACTGGTGGTTATGTCCTTGCCAACTCAGGAACACCTTTAAATTCTGGAACAACTTTTCATTTATATGACCTATATAACTCCTCTTTGGACAATACATTTGGAGGCGGCGATAAAGTAGGTGACAATCCAAACAATTGGTCTTCGGTATCTGGCACTCCCAACAATAAAACCGATATAAACAATGCACTAATCCATTTTACTACAGATGCATTGGGTAATGTATGGGTAGTTTTTGCGGCCGACCGTTTAAGCAATAGCGGTAATGCCTATCTCGATTTTGAATTTCTTCAAACTACCATGACTAGTAGCAGTAGCGGATTTTCAACTTTAGCTCCTCCCTCAACAGGTGGCCGGACAGAAGGTGACTTCTTATTGACAGTCTATTTTGAAAGTGGTGTTGCCAAATTTGATATTCAACGATGGGAACTTAACGGAAGCACTTGGGAATATAAAACCTATTTTTCTTCTCTTTTGCCCGACTCAGTTTACGCAGCAGGGAACACAGCTGTTGTTCCTGTTCCTTATCAAGCATTTGGAGCAAATAACTATCCTCAGAATACATTTATTGAATCAGCTGTAAATTTAACAGCAGTATTAGGAGCAATTGATCCCTGTGCGAGTCTTAAAATAAAAACTATTTTTGTTAAATCTAAGGTTTCTACCTCTTCATCTGCATCCATTTCCGACTTTTTTGAACCACTTCAAGTCAATAATATCACCCTTGGAAGCGCTGATGCAGGAGATGACGATACTGTTTGTTCAGGATCGCCCTATACCCTTAAAGGATTAGCCATGCCCAGCCCAGGTTATGAACTTGTATCTGCAACTTGGTCATTTATGTCAGGATCAACTGGTATTATAGCAGTCGCCACAGACCTAAATTCAACTGTGAGCATAGATGGAAGTTCTGCAACACTTCGATTAACTGTAGTGACGGGGCCAATAAGTGGTTCAGGATCGCAATGCACTGTATCAGATGATGTAGTTATTACTGTTAAACAGACACCAACATCTTCTATTACTGGTTCAGATGGTCCTTTATGTCCTTCGGCTTCAACTATTTATTCAGCACCTGCAAGTGCCGCATACTCATGGGGTATTTCAGGAAACGGAACCATAGTTGGTGTTTCTAACATTCAAAACGTTTCCGTAGCTGCAGGTTCAATCTGTAACGAAACCTTTACATTGTCCTTAACTACAACTACAAACGGATGTAGTTCCACTTGTACAAAAATTGTTACAGTAGTAGATGATACAGCACCTGTCATAAGTACTACTGCAGCATCATTAAATCAAACCCTACAATGCAACAATACATCCGGTATAACTTCTGCATTAGCGTTATCTCCTGCTGCAACCGACAATTGTAGTCTTACTCCAACTAAAAATTTAGTGAGTGACACTACAACTGCTGATCCGAATTGTACAAATGCTTATGTGAGAGTACGTACTTGGAACTTTACTGATGGTTGTGGAAACACTTCTGCTAATTTTATACAAACCATTACAGTGATTGACAATGCCGTTCCAGTGATAAGTACGACTGTTGCTTCGCTAAATCAAACACTACAATGCAATAATACGGCTAGTATAAGTGCAGCATTGGCGTTATTTCCTGTAGCTACCGACAATTGTACACTTGCTCCAACTAAAAATTTAGTGAGTGACACTACAACTGCTGATCCGAATTGTACCAATGCTTACGTGAGAGTTCGTACTTGGAATTTTACTGATAGTTGTGGAAACACTTCGGCTAATTTTGTTCAAACTGTTACAGTAATTGATAATACGGCTCCTGTTTTAAGTACTACTGCAGCATCGCTAAATCAAACACTACAATGCAACAATACAGCTAGTGTTACTGCAGCATTAGCGTTATCTCCTGCTGCTACCGACAATTGTACCCTTGCTCCAACTAAAAATTTAGTGAGTGACACTACAACTGCTGATCCGAATTGTACCAATGCTTATGTAAGAGTGCGTACTTGGAATTTTACTGATGGTTGTGGAAACACTTCTGCTAATTTTGTTCAAATTATTGCAGTAATTGATAATACGGCACCTGTTATAAGTACCACTGCAGCATCGCTAAATCAAACACTACAATGCAACAATACTATTGGTATAACTGCTGTATTAGCGTTATCTCCTGCAGCTACAGATAATTGTACTCTTGCTCCAGCTAAGGTTTTAGTAAGTGATACTACAACTGCTGATCCGAATTGTACCAATTCTTATGTAAGAGTGCGTACTTGGAACTTTACAGATGGTTGTGGAAATACTTCTGTTAATTTTGTTCAAACAATTACTGTGATTGACAATACCCAACCAATTTTAAAAATACCTGCGGATATAACTATTGAATGCAGTATAACACCTCCAGTTGTAAATGTTTCAACCGCCAGCGCGACGGATAATTGTGAAGCAACACCAAAAATAACTTATCTTGGAGAAGTAAGAACAAATGGAAACTGTTTAAATGACTATAGCTTAACTAGAACATGGAAAGCTGAAGATGGGTGTGGAAATTTTATAACAAAATCACAAACAATAAAAGTGCAGGACACAACGCCTCCATCGTCTTTCACTCGTCCACAAAATATAATACTTGAAAGTGATGAAAATTGTTTTGCTGATATTAGTACTGTATCAACTGGTACAGTTACAGATATTATAGATAATTGTGGTCCATATTTACCTCCTACTTTTATAGATGGTGACTGTTTCGGAAGCTTTGACAGCCAATCGATTAATGCAGGAGGTGGAAATTATTTTCCCTTTACAATTTCAGGATTTGATGGTGTTTTAGCAAGTGCCATAGAAAAAGTGGCTTTAGCTTTTGAAACAAACCAGGGAAAAGGAAGAGCAGAATTTACTTTAGTATCGCCTAATGGTCAGGCAATTATTTTAGTTGGACCATATTGTACAGGCGGAGCGTGTGATGATGCCACGTCTAATACTAAAGAATTATATACTCCTACATTTTATCCAAAAGACCAACCTAAATGGGAGAACATCAATTTTATTCCCGTAGGTAATGGAAATTTCACGCCAAACGGAGCCCTTTCCTCAACAAATAGTATCAATCCTATTAATGGTCCAGTATTATATGTATCCAGTTTTGAAAATTTTACTGGCCCGATGAATGGTGACTGGTTTATTTATTCCAGAAAACAAGCTAGTGTAAATGGCAGCATAGATTTCAAAAGTGTTTGCTTGACACCTGTAGTTTTGTGCAAAAACGAGAAACTGATTGTCAGACATTGGACGGTAAGTGATGTTTGTAACAATGCTGTCAAATTTGATCAGGTTATCCGTGTAATCGATAAAACAGCGCCAACTTTTACAAAACCAGCAGACAAAACCATTTATACCGATGCTACTTGTACTTACAATACAAATATTGAATTTACTGGTGACGTATTAGATGAAGAAGACAATTGTTCTACCGGAATTCAAGCAACTAATGTTGATGGTGAACCAGTAGCAAACGTTGGTTGTCAAGGTGGATTCACCATAGCTAGAACTTGGAGTTTGACAGACAGCTGTGGAAACAAAGCAACTGACCAAATTCAAACCATTACTATCCGTGATAATACTCCGCCTACTTTTACCACTCCAGCAGACAAAACCATTTATACTGATGCTACTTGTACTTACAATAAAAATATTGAATTTACCGGTGACGTATTAGATGAAGCAGACAATTGTTCTACCGGAATTCAAGCAACTTATACTGATGGTGAACCAGTAGCAATCGTTGGTTGCAAAGGTGGATTCACTATAGCCAGGACTTGGAGTTTATCTGACAATTGTGGAAATGAATCCACTGCTTTACAAACTATTACTATCCGTGATAGCACTCCGCCTACTTTTAATACTCCAGTTGATAAAACCATTTATACTGATGCTACCTGTACTTCCAATACAAATATTGAATTTACTGGTGACGTATTAGATGAAGCAGACAATTGTTCTACCGGAATTCAAGCAACTTATACTGATGGTGAACCAGTAGCAATCGGTGGTTGCCAAGGTGGATTCACTATAGCCAGGACTTGGAGTTTGACAGACAGCTGTGGAAACAAAGCAACTGACCAAATTCAAACCATTACTATCCGTGATAATTTTCCGCCAACTTTTACAAAACCAGCAGACAAAACCATTTATACCGATGCTAATTGTACTTACAATACAAATATTGAATTTACTGGTGACGTATTAGATGAAGCAGACAATTGTTCTACTGGAATTCAAGCAACTTATACTGATGGTGAACCAATAGCAATCGTTGGTTGCCAAGGCGGATTTACTATAGCCAGAACATGGAGTTTATCTGACAATTGTGGAAATGAAGCCACTGCTTCACAAACCATAACGATACTTGATAACACTCCGCCAACTATTACAGCTCAAGCTTCAAATATAACTGTAGAATGTGATGGTCAAGGTAATCAAAATTTAATTAGTGATTGGTTAGCTAATCATGGCGGTGCAACCGCTTCTGATACTTGTTCTAATGTAATTTGGTCTAATAACTTTAATGCCCTTTTGAACGATTGTTCAGCTGATGTAACTGTAATTTTTACTGCTAAAGATTCTTGTGGAAATGTTGCTTCAACTTCAGCTACATTTAGTGTAAAAGATAGTACTAAACCAATAGCTCCAGAAGCTCCTGCGGATGTTACTTTATCTTGCACTACCAATGTGCCACTAATGACTTCGCTTACAGCTATGGATGATTGCAGTGGAGAAATCACTGTACAAGGAATCGATACGATTGTTCAAGGTGATTGTGCAAACTCTTATGTTATCACTAGAACCTGGACATTTACAGATTCTTGTAGCAATTCTTCTTCTACTGTGCAAACTATTAATGTTCAGGATACAACTGCTCCGGTAATCAATCCATTGCCTGCAACTACAACTATCTCTTGTCCTGCAACCCCTGAGTTTACTCGAGCAACTGCAACTGACGCTTGTGGTTCTGCTATCGAAATAACTCCGGTTGATGTGACTACCAATGGTGCTTGTGCGGGTTCTTATTCTGTAACCAGAACCTGGACTGCTAAAGATGCTTGTGGAAATTCATCTACTGCAACCCAGACTATAAACTTTCAGGATACCACGGCTCCGCTAATCAATCCATTGCCTGCAACTGCAACTATCTCATGTCCTGCAAACCCTGAGTTTACTCAAGCAACTGCAACGGATGAATGTGGTTCTACTATCGAATTGACTCCAGTTGATGTGACTACCAATGGTGCTTGTGCGGGTTCTTATTCTGTAACCAGAACTTGGACCGCTACAGATGCTTGTGGAAATTCATCTACTGCGACCCAGACTATAAAAGTTCAGGATACAACTGCTCCGGTAATCAATCCATTGCCTGCAACTACAACTATATCTTGTCCTGCAACCCCTGAGTTTACTCGAGCAAATGCAACTGACGCTTGTGGTTCTGCTATCGAATTGACTCCGGTTGATGTGACTACCAATGGTGCTTGTGTGGGTTCTTACTCTGTAACCAGAACTTGGACCGCTATAGATGCTTGTGGAAATTCATCGACTGCAACCCAGACTATAAACGTTCAGGATACCACGGCTCCGGTAATCGATCCATTGTCTGCAACTGCAACTATCTCTTGTCCTGCAGTCCCTGAGTTTACTCAAGCAACTGCAACTGACGCTTGTGGTTCTGCTATCGAATTGACTCCGGTTGATGTGACTACCAATGGTGCTTGTGTGGGTTCTTATTCTGTAACCAGAACTTGGACCGCTATAGATGCTTGTGGAAATTCATCGACTGCAACCCAGACTATAAACGTTCAGGATACCACGGCTCCGGTAATCAATGCATTGCCTGCAACTGCAACTATATCTTGTTCTGCAACCCCTGAGTTTACTCAAGCAACTGCA
>NZ_JBHZPZ010000033.1:0-3595 GCF_042787345.1 Flavobacterium xylosi
AGAATTCGAGGGAATACATTCCTAACCCCTATAACTCCAGTTATTATTTAATTTTGGAGTCGTTGAATCTTCGATTTCAAGAGGGGAATTGAGAAGTGGAATCGATGTTGTTTTTAGGAGTCAAAAAAATACAGCGTTTCCTATGTCGTAGTGTATGCTTTGAGATAAAGATATTTCTAAGCTATATGATTGCAAATCATTATCAGTATTAAAAATTCAAGTTATATATAGCTGTAATTCCACTTCTTAATTCCCCTCTTGAGAGGGGTTAGGGGTGTGTTTTTCATACTCATAAATATAAAACTCGATAGCCCTTATCACATTCTCCATATCCTTCAAGACCTGCTCATCACTAAATCGTAAAATAGTAATCCCGAACTCGTTCATTCGTTTTTCTTTTATACAATCTTTACTATATACTTCTAAAAACTCATGAGAATAGCCATCCACTTCTATTCCTAACATTAATTCATAACAGAAAAAATCTAAAATAAAATTATCAATTGGTTTCTGTCTATGAAAATCATAACCGTACATCTGCTTGCCCTTTAATTTTAACCACAAAAAAATTTCTGTTTCAGTCGAATTATTACGAAGTTGTCGGGCAAATTCTTTGAGTTTAGGGTTGTAGGGTATGATTTTTCTTTTGGGCATAGTGGCTCTGTCAACGATTTTGATACGTTAAAAATAAGGTTTTTAATTATATTGTTATGTGTTAAAAATGAAATTGTTTGCTTTGAGAAAAGGACACACCCCTAACCCCTCTCAAGAGGGGAATACGATCAAGGAATCTTTAGGGGTTTTGAATTCAAAATAAAATTGTTTGCTTTGAGAAAAGGACACACCTCTAACCCCTCTGCAGAGGGGAATGTGATTCTGGAATTGATGCTGTTTTTAGGACTTGAGGAACACACCCTTAGCCACTCTCAAGAGGGGAATTGAGAAGTGGAATCGATGTTGTTTTTAGGACTCAACAAAGGAACACACCCCTAGCCCCTCAAGAGGGGAATTGAGAAGTGGAATCGATGTTGTTTTTAGGACTCAACAAAGGAACACACCCCTAACCCCTTTGAAGAGGGGAGTAGGACCATGGAATCGATGCTGTTTTTGGGAAGCAAAAAAATACAGCGTTTCCTATGTCGTAGTGTATGCTTTGAGATAAAGATATTTCCAATCTATATATGATTGCAAATCATTATCAGTATTAAAAATTCAAGTTATATATAGCTGTAATTCCACTTCTTAATTCCCCTCTTGAGAGGGGTTAGGGGTGTGTTTTTCATACTCATAAATATAAAACTCGATAGCCCTTATTACATTCTCCATATCCTTCAAGACCTGCTCATCACTAAATCGTAAAATAGTAATCCCGAACTCGTTCATTCGTTTTTCTTTTATACAATCTTTACTATATACTTCTAAAAACTCATGAGAATAGCCATCCACTTCTATTCCTAACATTAATTCATAACAGAAAAAATCTAAAATAAAATTATCAATTGGTTTCTGTCTATGAAAATCATAACCGTACATCTGCTTGCCCTTTAATTTTAACCACAAAAAAATTTCTGTTTCAGTCGAATTATTACGAAGTTGTCGGGCAAATTCTTTGAGTTTAGGGTTGTAGGGTATGATTTTTCTTTTGGGCATAGTGGCTCTGTCAACGTTTTTGATACGTTAAAAATAAGGTTTTTAATTATATTGTTATGTGTTAAAAATGAAATTGTTTGCTTTGAGAAAAGGACACACCCCTAACCCCTCTCAAGAGGGGAATACGATCAAGGAATCTTTAGGGGTTTTGAATTCAAAATAAAATTGTTTGCTTTGAGAAAAGGACACACCTCTAACCCCTCTGCAGAGGGGAATGTGATTCTGGAATTGATGCTGTTTTTAGGACTTGAGGAACACACCCTTAGCCACTCTCAAGAGGGGAATTGAGAAGTGGAATCGATGTTGTTTTTAGGACTCAACAAAGGAACACACCCCTAGCCCCTCAAGAGGGGAATTGAGAAGTGGAATCGATGTTGTTTTTAGGACTCAACAAAGGAACACACCCCTAACCCCTTTGAAGAGGGGAGTAAGACCATGGAATCGATGCTGTTTTTGGGAAGCAAAAAAATACAGCGTTTCCTATATGGTAGTGTATGCTTTGAGATAAAGATATTTCCAATCTATATATGATTGCAAATCATTATCAGTATTAAAAATTCAAGTTATATATAGCTGTAATTCCACTTCTTAATTCCCCTCTTGAGAGGGGTTAGGGGTGTGTTCTTCATACTCATAAATATAAGACTCGATAGCCCTTATTACATTCTCCATATCCTTCAAGACCTGCTCATCACTAAATCGTAAAATAGTAATCCCGAACTCGTTCATTCGTTTTTCTTTTATACAATCTTTACTATATACTTCTAAAAACTCATGAGAATAGCCATCCACTTCTATTCCTAACATTAATTCATAACAGAAAAAATCTAAAATAAAATTATCAATTGGTTTCTGTCTATGAAAATCATAACCGTACATCTGCTTGCCCTTTAATTTTAACCACAAAAAAATTTCTGTTTCAGTCGAATTATTACGAAGTTGTCGGGCAAATTCTTTGAGTTTAGGGTTGTAGGGTATGATTTTTCTTTTGGGCATAGTGGCTCTGTCAACGTTTTTGATACGTTAAAAATAAGGTTTTTAATTATATTGTTATGCGTTAAAAATGAAATTGTTTGGTTTGAGAAAAGAACACACCCCTAACCCCTCTCAAGAGGGGAATACGATCAAGGAATCTTTAGGGGTTTTGAATTCAAAATAAAATTGTTTGCTTTGAGAAAAGGACACACCCCTAACCCCTCTCAAGAGTGGAATTGAGAAGTGGAATCAATGTTGTTTTTAGGACTCAACAAAGGAACACACCCCTAGCCCCTATAACTCCAGTTGTTATTTAATTTTGGAGTCGTTGAATCTTCGATTTGAAGAGGGGAGTAGGACCATGGAATCAATGTTGTTTTTAGGACTCAACATAGGAACACACCCCTAACCCCTCTCGAGAGGGGAATGTGATCGTGGAATCAATGTTGTTTTTAGGACTCAAAAGGACACACATCTCGAGCCCTATAACTACAGTTATTATTTAATTTTGGAGTCGTTGAATCTTCTATTCACACACCCCTAACCCCTATAACTCCAGTTGTTATTTAATTGTGGAGTCGTTAAATCTTTGATTTGGAGAGGGGAATGTGATTCCGTACTCTTTAGGGGTTTTGAATTTTGAAGGAAATTGTTTGCTTTGAGAAAAGGACACACCCCTAACCCCTCTGAAGAGGGGAATTGAGAAGTGGAATCGATGCTGTTTTTAGGACTCAAGGGAATACACCTCTAACCCCTATAACTCCAGTTGTTATTTAATTTTTGAGTCGTTGAATCTTCGATTTCAAGAGGGGAATTGAGAAGTGGAATCAATGTTGTTTTTAGGACTTGAGGAACACACCCCTAACCCCTATAACTCCAGTTGTTATTTAATTTTGGAGTCGTTGAATCTTCGATTTCAAGAGGGGAATTGAGAAGTGGAATCGATGTTGTTTTTAGAATTCGAGGGAAT
>NZ_JBHZPZ010000034.1:0-3486 GCF_042787345.1 Flavobacterium xylosi
CTGTTCTAAGATCAGCAACAAGTAGTTTTTCAGTAGTTCTTAAATCATACTTTTTTAAACTAGTGGTATCTATTGCAACCGTGATTTGGTCAATCGTACTAATTTGTTCTTTGCTTGCATTGATTTTAAAATCATTCAAGTAAATTAGAACTGCTTTTTTATAAATTCTGGGTATTTGATTTTGTTGATCATAAACCTCGTCATCTTGCTGACATTTCGATACTAGCAGCGGGATAAAAATTAAAAGCAATCTTTTAAATCAAAAAAAACATTAATTTCCATTTTTTCTACCCCGTTTTGTGAAAAACATGAAACAGTAAATAATAATAATAGTAGTAATATACTTTTTATTTCTTTCATATTAAAGTATTTAGACTCTTTGTGGTGGCTGTTTGTATAATATTCACTATTGGAGAGATTTTATCAAATATTCCAAAGTAACTCCATCAAAAAAATGTGTCAGATATTCTTTTAATTCATTGTATATGTTTTCCATTTTAAATAAGTTCCATCCTTTAATTTATGAATTATATATGTTGGAGAAGTTGTTTTGTAGTTATTTTCTCTAAATTGTTTAACCGTAATGTAGTCAATACGATCTAAGGATTTTAATTTCTCTGGTTTTATATCAAAAACATAAAAACCAATCGAAAAACGTGGCAAACCAGCACTGTTTTCCTCAATGAGATTTTTATAATGTTCATTTATAGCTTTATCTCTGGATTTCTTTGTTTGATATTCTATTAAATGTATATTAAAAAAGGCAGTAGTGGTGTCTTTATCAATATAATATTCTTTTAAAGCTTTATCATTAATATCTAAAAAAATCGTTATTTTCTGTTGATTTGATTTTTGTGCAAAAGAAATGCAGCAGAAGCTTAATAATAGAAGGGCTGTTTTTACTGACATGGTGTGTTGTTTTCTATAAAATCAAAATAAATTTTTAAAATTTTCACTCTTTCCACTTGAGGAATAGCCGCCCAAGCTGCTGTAGGTTGCGGTGGTAAGCCTGTAAGTGGATTTGGCTCGCCCTCACCCATAAGCCCTATCCAGGCCAAAGCGTTGTAAACATCCACACTTTGCGAACTGTCGAATTGTTTCATAACGTCAGTTATTATGTTACGCGAAAGTTGTGCCATATATTCATGCTGTGGCTCTGAAGGAGACCCTCCAAGTGGTATTTCATATCTATACATCATATAATAATGTGCTATTTCTTTTTCATTATTCTTGATACTTTCAATAAAAGCAGATGACCACGGGATTTCTCCTTTTCCCGAGAGTATTAACAATTTTCTATAGGTTTCAGCATGAATCATTTCATGAATAAAAGTTCTTGCTATGTTTAATGGGGGTGTATTTAACTTATTGGGATTAAATTTAATTTCAATTAATGAATTTATTGGCTTGTAGGTTACGGCGCCTGCAAGGGAATATTGTGTATCTACTCCTACACTTAACTTTAAGTCAACTAGAGAGAAATCTCCATCATACTCTTTTAAATAATTTTGAAAGGTTGGAGCACCACCTAGTTTGTCATATACTCCTTTTAAACAAGGATTATTTTCAAAAGAGGAGTCAACTATAACTTTATCCAGTAGCACACCTGTCCAACTATTATTTGCTTCAAAGGTATACAATAAGCCATCCCATTCTAATACTTTTTCGCCAACACGAGGATATTCTACTGCTGAAAGTCGTGCGTAAGCTTCGGGAACTTTATTTATCACTAAAACAGGCAAAGAGATAAAAACAATATCCCAATTATTTGTTGTTGCATTAAATTTAAATCTTGTAAATACACCATCCCTGTCTGTAAAATCGAACACATTATCAGCCGACGCAAAATTTGGAAAAACAGGCGTTTCATTCACACTTCCTTAACCTACATCAACTTCTATGTATTGTTTATTTTGAACAGTAATAGCAGTAAATTAAAGGAATGCTTTGTTTAGTTATACACTCCGTCGTAATATAAATTTATTTGCTCCCATTTATTATCAACTTTCCTCATTAATACGGTAAAATGATTTATCGAGTGAAATCCAAGTTGACCAGCTCCCACCTCAAAACTTACAAAAGCATTATTTTCATCGATTATCAAGGGTTTTGATAAGTATATAATCAATCGAATTGAGAAGTTACTGTAAGCAGCTGTTTTGATAATAGTTACCAAATCTTCATATTTAAGTAAACTAACGTTTAAATTTTTAAAATCAGATGTTTTCCAATGATATACCTCTTCTTTTTCCAACTCTAATTCTAATTTATTAATTTGTAGGGTATCTAAAAAATAAATTTCTGTTCGATCTTCACCTCTGTGTATTTTGTGCATTGCATTCCATTCATTTTTTGAAAAAATGTAGGTTTCAAGAGATTTGTGTTTTTTTAATGCCTCTTCAATTACAAAAATTTCAGCATCTTTGTAATTTTTATATCTGTCCTTTTTTAATTCAACATCTATAAATGCATTGATGATGTTGTCTTCAATTTCTGTTACTTTACTCATACTTGAAATTGGATTCATTTGTACATCAACCACCGTATTTCTATTTTGCACCGTACAAGAAAATAATAGCGTGTAAAATAAAATTAAAAATAAATTTTTCATAATAATATCAGTTACAAGGTTTTCCAATTGGTGTTTGTGCTTGAGGAGTTCCTTGGCCTGCCAGGTTTCCACTTTGCTCTGTTTCATATCTGTTCAAAATTCTTTGCCTGTTTTGGTTACCTACTGGATATATTGCCTCAAAAATTGGTGTTTCTTGTAATGTACCCCAAGCTAGGTCACTGTAAGCACGGTCTGGGTTTAAGCCCTCTTGAACAGGAACTCCAGTTTGATATTCTTGTAAACCTCTCGCGATAGCATCAACGTAACTTTCAGCTATTTGTTGATGGTGAAAATCAGCAGCATTTAATGATTCAGGACGCTTTAAAGTTACATAATAGTGAAACAAGGTGGGAAAATCATTGTAAGCATTCTTATTGGGTGGATTTGAATTGTAGAAATTGTCAAAAAGACTCATAAAATGAGCATGTATAATTTCATGAAACATTAATGCAGCAATGAATAATTTCGTTTTTCCTGCATAATCACTGCTAATGTATACGGTATAATTGTACGCTGAATTCCAAACTGTCTGCGCAGGTTGCCAACTTGGTGCAACCTGAGATTTAATTATTACATTATATACAGAATTGTTAGCGTCAAACTTCATTAAAATTTCTGAAAAATCACAAACTGTCGTTGTTTTTATTTGTTGAAAAACCCCTTTTGTACACGGATCTAGTGCACTATCATCAATATTGTCCTCGATAGTTTGAGCGATTATTGCATCTGTTGCAGGAACACCTGTCCAACTATTATTTGCTTCAAAGGTATATAATAAGCCATCCCATTCTAATACTTTTTCGCCAACACGAGGATATTCTACTGCTGAAAGTCGTGCGTAAGCTTCGGGAACTTTATTTATCACTAAAACAGGC
>NZ_JBHZPZ010000035.1:0-3193 GCF_042787345.1 Flavobacterium xylosi
AAAGGCGACGACATACTCTCCCACATAACTGCAGTACCATCTGCGCAGGCGGGCTTAACTACTCTGTTCGGGATGGGAAGAGGTGAGCCCCGCCGCAATAACCACCTTAAGAGGTTATAATTGCTTTGGGCAATCATTTTGCAATTAAAAATTTTGAATTAAAAATTAAAAATTGCAATAATATCTTAACATACTGAGATAAAGAAAATAAAAAGTGTTGAGAAAGTTTCTTCTCTCTCGTCTTTTGGACGAGAGAGAAAAGCGTACATAAGCTTACGGGTTATTAGTACTACTCGACTATGACATTACTGCCTTTACATCTATAGCCTATCAACGTAGTCATCTCCTACGACCCTTAAAAGAAATCTCATCTTGTGGTGGGTTTCGCGCTTATATGCTTTCAGCGCTTATCCCTTCCAAACGTAGCTACTCTGCGATGCCACTGGCGTGACAACAGATACACTAGAGGTTTGTCCAATTCGGTCCTCTCGTACTAGAATCAGATCCACTCAAATTTCTTGCGCCCACAGTAGATAGAGACCGAACTGTCTCACGACGTTCTGAACCCAGCTCGCGTGCCACTTTAATGGGCGAACAGCCCAACCCTTGGGACCTTCTCCAGCCCCAGGATGTGACGAGCCGACATCGAGGTGCCAAACCCCCCCGTCGATATGAGCTCTTGGGGGAGATCAGCCTGTTATCCCCGGCGTACCTTTTATCCTTTGAGCGATGGCCCTTCCATGCGGAACCACCGGATCACTATGCTCTACTTTCGTACCTGATCGACCTGTATGTCTCTCAGTCAAGCTCCCTTATGCCATTGCACTCTACGCACGGTTACCAAGCGTACTGAGGGAACCTTTAGAAGCCTCCGTTACTCTTTTGGAGGCGACCACCCCAGTCAAACTACCCACCAAGCAATGTCCCCCGAATTTCGGGGTTAGGCCTCAGACAAACAAAGGGTTGTATTTCAACAATGACTCCACAACGCCTAGCGACGCCACTTCACAGTCTCCAACCTATCCTACACATCATTTGTCCAAGGTCAATACTAAGCTATAGTAAAGGTGCACAGGGTCTTTTCGTCCCACTGCGGGTAAGCGGCATCTTCACCGCTACTACAATTTCACCGAGCTCATGGCTGAGACAGTGTCCAGATCGTTACACCATTCGTGCAGGTCGGAACTTACCCGACAAGGAATTTCGCTACCTTAGGACCGTTATAGTTACGGCCGCCGTTTACTGGGGCTTCATTTCAATGCTTCTCCGAAGATAACATCTCCACTTAACCTTCCAGCACCGGGCAGGTGTCAGGCCCTATACTTCATCTTACGATTTTGCAGAGCCCTGTGTTTTTGATAAACAGTCGCCTGGACCTCTTCACTGCGGCCCCGATTGCTCGGGGCGACCCTTCTCCCGAAGTTACGGGTCTATTTTGCCTAATTCCTTAGCCATGAATCTCTCGAGCACCTTAGGATTCTCTCCTCGACTACCTGTGTCGGTTTGCGGTACGGGTACTTATTACCTGAAGTTTAGAGGTTTTTCTTGGAAGCCCTTAGGCGCACTATCTCTTTGTCCGAAGACTCCGAGTACTATCGTATTTCCCCAAAACCCGTGGATTTGCCTGCGGGTCTTATAGGTAGGTACTTCAACGAACTATTCCGTCAGTTCGCGGCGCTTTCATCACTCCGTCACCCCATCACAGTAATAACTAGTACGGGAATATTAACCCGTTGTCCATCGACTGTCCCTTTCGGGTTCGCCTTAGGTCCCGACTAACCCACAGCTGATTAGCATAGCTGTGGAAACCTTAGTCTTTCGGTGTGCGGGTTTCTCGCCCGCATTATCGTTACTTATGCCTACATTTTCTTTTCTCACCGGTCCAGCATACCTTACGATACACCTTCTACCCTGTGAGAATGCTCCCCTACCACTTACAATTAATTGTAAATCCATAGCTTCGGTAATATACTTATGCCCGATTATTATCCATGCTCGTCCGCTCGACTAGTGAGCTGTTACGCACTCTTTAAATGAATGGCTGCTTCCAAGCCAACATCCTAGCTGTCTGGGCAGACAAACCTCGTTCTTTCAACTTAGTATATATTTGGGGACCTTAGCTGATGGTCTGGGTTCTTTCCCTCTCGGACTTGGACCTTAGCACCCAAGCCCTCACTGTTATGAAACATTATATAGCATTCGGAGTTTGTCAGGAATTGGTAGGCGGTGAAGCCCCCGCATCCAATCAGTAGCTCTACCTCTATATAACTTTACGCATAACGCTGCACCTAAATGCATTTCGGGGAGTACGAGCTATTTCCGAGTTTGATTGGCCTTTCACCCCTACCCACAGGTCATCCGAAGACTTTTCAACGTCAACCGGTTCGGACCTCCACTGTGTGTTACCACAGCTTCATCCTGCCCATGGGTAGATCACACGGTTTCGCGTCTAACACTACTGACTAAAGCGCCCTATTCAGACTCGCTTTCGCTACGGATCCGTGGCTTAACCACTTATCCTTGCCAGCAACGTTAACTCGTAGGCTCATTATGCAAAAGGCACGCCGTCACCCCACGAAAGGGCTCCGACCGCTTGTAAGCGTATGGTTTCAGGATCTATTTCACTCCGTTATTCACGGTTCTTTTCACCTTTCCCTCACGGTACTGGTTCACTATCGGTCTCTCAGGAGTATTTAGCCTTAGCGGATGGTCCCGCCAAATTCAGACAGGATTTCTCGTGTCCCGCCCTACTCAGGATACCACTATCGTTATCTTCTATTACTTATACAGGGCTATCACCTTCTTTGGCTTTACTTTCCAGTAAATTCTAATTCTATCCGCAACAAATAACGTGGTCCTACAACCCCAATATTGCCGTAACAACATTGGTTTGGGCTAATCCGCGTTCGCTCGCCACTACTTACGGAATCACTTTTGTTTTCTTCTCCTCCGCCTACTTAGATGTTTCAGTTCAGCGGGTTTGCCCACCTATCGGTGTACTATGTCTTCAACATAGTGGGTTGCCCCATTCGGGTATCTACGGATCAATTCGTGTGTGCCAATCCCCGTAGCTTTTCGCAGCTTATCACGCCCTTCATCGCCTCTGAGAGCCAAGGCATCCCCCATACGCCCTTATTTTGCTTATTGTACCAATCTAGTTGTAAACAACCAGACCGTTTCTTTTACTTGTCTA
>NZ_JBHZPZ010000036.1:0-2818 GCF_042787345.1 Flavobacterium xylosi
AGGAGCAAATAAAGAACATTTATTCCATTCGAGAGAGAGGACTTTAAAGTCCTTTCTTTTGAAAAAATATCTTTATCTTTTCCCTAAAGTTGCATTAATTAGTTGAATCTAGTAAATAAAAAGTAAAACTTGTAATCAAGAAGAGTTTTAAAAGGATTAAGAATGGGTTAAAGCATAGTAAATGAAATATTTTACGAACAAACCAACGAGAACCCAAAACAAGATAAATATGATCCTTATGGCGATGAATTAAAAACCATACAGACTAAACTCATGAAACTACTTAGGCAAGTGCTACCAGACAACAACAACGGCAACAACAACTAGAATAATTTAGCGGTCATTCCGTTTGGATTATTGAACAAGATTTTTGTGCCACAACATTTGTGTCAAAATTTACAGCGTATTATAGAAAAATAATTGGTTCCGCAGGTAAACAAAAGAATTGGAAATATGGTATAAACATCATAGACTATGAAGGATCCATGCAAGCTGCAAGTGTTTTTTTTTGGTACAAAATTTTGCTTGGCAAATACCATAAAGTTTATTATCTTTAATAAGCGTTTTCTTTTAAGACAGTTTGTGCAGGTAGACCCGGAAAGGCTTGTAGATGCAAGCGGTCAGACCGTTGTTATAAGCAAACATTTTAGCGACTTCAATAGGTGAACATTGGTAAATCGTAAAAAATTAACCAAGTAAATTTTATAAAATAAATGTGATGGATAATTAAACAAGATGCGAATATGCAAACTGATTTGAGTTTTTGGATTGGCTTTAATGTATTTGTACTGCTGATGCTGGCATTGGATTTAGGAGTGTTTAACCGTAAAGCGCATGAAGTAAGCATTAAAGAAGCTATAATTTGGACGGGGGTTTGGGTAACACTTGCCATGTGCTTCAATGGGCTTATTTATTATTGGCAAGGCGAAGTAAAAGCATTGGAATTTTTTACGGGATATGTGATTGAAAAAGCATTGAGTGTAGATAATATTTTTGTCTTCGTTTTAATTTTTTCTTATTTCAAAACTCCGGCGATTCATCAGCATAAAATTTTGTTTTGGGGAATTATCGGAGCTTTAATAATGAGGGCTGCTTTTATTTTTGCAGGTGTGGCGTTACTCGAAAAATTCCATTGGACGATTTATGTTTTCGGAGCAATACTGATTTATACTGGTTATAAGATGCTTACGCAAAAGGAAATCATAATTGAGCCGGAAAAAAATCCTTTAATAAAGTTATTCAGAAGAGTAATGCCCGTAACTAATGAGTTGCATGGCGGAAAATTTTTTGTAAAACAAGACGGGAAACGGTTTGCAACGCCTTTGTTTTTAGTATTGGTGTTGATTGAAACCACCGATTTGATTTTTGCGGCAGATAGCATTCCTGCCATACTGGCAATTACCCAAGACCATTTTATTGTTTATACTTCAAATGTGTTTGCCATACTTGGCTTGCGCTCTTTGTATTTCGCACTGGCGGGAATGATGGATAAATTCCGGTATTTGTCTAAGGGACTTGCTTTGATATTAATATTTGTCGGTCTGAAGATGTCGCTGGTTGATTTCTACAAATTGCCAATACAAATTGCATTGTTGGTAATTGTTGTTATTTTAATCTTAAGCATAGCAGCATCATTGATGTCTAGTAAGAGATTAGAATAGGTTTAATCAGTCAATTGATTAGTGTTTTTGTCAAAATAACAATCAACATAAATGATAATGGATAAAATTCTTGTTACCACCGATTTTTCTTCTAACTCAAAAGCAGGTTTGCGTTTTGCCATTCAATTGGCATCACAACATGAGTACGAGTTGACTTTTTTTCATTCGTATTACATTGCAAATCTTACGTCAATGAGCGATGCTGTATTTGCTGATTATGAAAGGAAAGAAGCCGATAAAATTCAAAAAAAACTGAATCAATTTGTAGCATCGGTTTATAGTGATATGGAAGTTGTTTCCAAAAATAAAAAGTGTGTAATAAATAGTGCTGTTTTTGCGGAGAGCAATATCAGGGAATATGCCCAGGAAAATAAATTCAGTTTTATCTGCATCAGCACCAGAGGTTCCGGAAAATTTAAAAAAATATTCGGCACAAACACTTCCAGTCTAATCTCCCATTCAATAGTTCCGGTTATAGCCGTACCCCACAATTATCGTAAAAGTGAAATAAAGAGCATCATTTACGCCTCAGATCTTGTAAATCTTGAAAATGAACTTAAAAAAGTAATTGAATTCACAAAGCCATTAAAGGCAAAAGTTGAAATACTCCATTTCAATTACCCCGCCGAAATAACAACAAATAAAAAAACCATAGATGAATTGATGAAAAGAAATTCAAATCATAATATTAAATTGCATGTCGAAAATATCAATCTGGCCGAGAGTTTAATTTCAAATATAGAAGCGGTAATTAAGCAGTCAAAACCTTCCATGATGATTATGTTCACACAACAGAACAGAAGTTTTTTTAACAAAGTGTTTTTCTCCAGCAACTCAGCCAATTATTCCTTTAATGCCAAAGTTCCGATGCTCGTTTTTAATAAAATATAATTTCACTAAAAAGGATATAAACTATATATTCCATAAAGTATAACACATAAAAAAAACTCCTTAATTTCTTAACGAGTTTTTGTGGGCGATGAGGGGTTCGAACCCCCGACCACTTCCGATAAAATCGGAATGCTATGAACTAGTTGAGTTAATCCTGTTTTGAAATTAATTCCTGAATTTTAATTCTACTTTTCCAAGATTTAATTTGTAATTCTCTTTGTTGAGCTTGTTCTTTTATTTCATACTTTTCGATATAAACAACTTTC
>NZ_JBHZPZ010000037.1:0-1816 GCF_042787345.1 Flavobacterium xylosi
TGGAGATTTACATGGAACTCAACCCATCACTTTGCGAACCGCCGTATACGAGACCCGTACGTACGGTGGTGTGAGAGGCGCACTCCGTCAGTTTCTGGCGGAGCCGTCTACTCGATTGGCGAATCGGTTTTCTCGTTTATATTTCGGTTTCGCTTCCGTACCGTTTAAGTCGGAAGCAATTTTTAAATTTTAAATTATGAATCAAAAACCTGTTTTTGAATTAGATTCACAAATTCAGCCTTATTTAGATAACTTAAATAAAATCATCCCAATAATAGAAGAGTTAATTCCTATTGAAAAAAAACTGAATGATTTAGGGATAACACTGCAAATAAACTTTCATCATACTTTAAATTTATCTACAAAAGAAGACATTGCTTTATGATTATATTTATTTAGTTCGGCTATTTCAGATTCTGAATACTTTCTGTTTTTGGTAAATTCATTAAAAAAAACTCTAAATTCATCCTGTATTTCAAATAAACATTCTTTGTATATTTTTAAATATATAGAAAGTGATTCAAATGTATTACGTCTTGACGGCATTTTTTCAATTTTTATTTGTACGATTGAATCAATTTTTTTAAAGTAATTTTCCATTTTATTTTAGGTTTATTTTAATATGTAACAGCAGTTTTGTAATCATAATTATCATTTAAAATAATTTTTTTAAAACCCAACTTATGAAAGTTGTTAAACATCCCAGAAGTTTCAAATTTTCTATACCAAACATCATTAAAAAGAGCATATTCTAATTCTAATGTTTCGTTGTTTTTTCCATAAACACTAACTTTTACATCTATGCCTGTGTCTAAAAACATATTTCTTATTTTCTCAATATTTTCTTTTCGCCCTTCCGCAGTTAATTGTGGAGTATATACAACTGCTGATGTATCCACCACTACTGCTGAACTATCAACAATATCATTACTACCATTATACTCCCTATTTCCAAACATTGTATATATCATAAACAATGTTATTCCTATTCCAATAAAAACTAGGACATATTTGTTACCTCCCATTTGTTTTAAATTTGGATTTCCGCAATTAGGACAACTTTTTGCACTATCACTAATTTTAGTGTTGCATTCTTTACAATTAATTAAAGCCATATTTTATTATTTTTTAAACTATTGAAATTATGAATTTATATATTTTACCAATCGTGACTTCTTCAATTGCTATTCCGCTAATTAACAATACCCAAGGATTAGAAAAAAACTTTTGGACTGATGATTTTATTTCTGGATTAATACTTGGGTTTTGTTTTGCATTTATAGTTATTGGAGCTGTAAAATCACTTTTAGATGATTGAATTCCGTAATTATCTCCAATAATAAAATTTTCGGCAATAATAGTGTCGGAGTGTTTTTTGTCAAAGTAGTTTCGTCCTGTTTCGGTTAATCTAATATCAGTACCGCCTTTTACGGCAATTTCAGCTAGTTTACTATTTACTAAATCACTTCTAATATCGAGATTTAAGTGTTTAAACTGTTTCTTTTCGATTTCGTTTAATTCTAATTTATCAACTATTTTATGAATACAAAAACTATTGATTTTTGGTGCTTTTTTCAAAACAAATTCAATAAATCTTTCTTTAGTTTTGGTTTCTCCATCAGGAAATTCGGGAGGAATACCAAAATTATTAATTTCAACCATATTATTTTCGGTGTTTCGGTTTCTCAAACTGTTCGCCAACTAGTATATATGTATGACAAAACCATACAAAGCCACCCAATTTTGGGTGGGTATGTATGACAACAGTCATACTTTATTTAGTAACAAATATATAATAATTATCTTATAAATCATC
>NZ_JBHZPZ010000038.1:0-1679 GCF_042787345.1 Flavobacterium xylosi
TAAATTGGATATCGTAAACGGTGCCGTTTGGCTTTGGTATACACCGCCATCCACACTATAACTGTAAGGAGCCATTCCCGCTGTGGTAAGCGTTACGTCTATAGCAAAGTTCCCTTCAGTTGGAGCACATTGGTTGTTTAGAACCGCCGCTATTACAGGAGTTGGGTCTTTGGTTATAAGTTTGTCAATTTTAAATTCACATCCATTTGCATCTTTTACCCAAATATCCCAATTGTTTCCAAATGTATCATAATCCAGAATACCTAAATTACTTGTTGTATATGCTCCTCCTTGTGCACTTCCGTTTGGAACAAATGCATATTGATAAGGTCCTGTTCCTCCGGTTGCAGAAACGGTGATTTGAGCACCTGAAATACAGTTAGCATTTGTTTCATTCGAAATCGTTGCATTTACTGGTTGTATCGGTTGGGTAATATTAAACGGAATCAAAGCGGAACAAAGAGTTCCTGTAGATTCTTTTACTTTTAAAATATAATCCCCTGGTTTTAAACCTGAAATAACACCTGATACCGGACCACCTATAGGGCCAACTATTGAACCACTTACTGGAGGTACTATTGGTAAATTCGTTAAAGGATTTAATAATTCATAATCAATTGTTGTAACCGTAGCATCGAAACTACTCACTGTGTAATTTAGGACTCCATTATTAGCGCCATTACAGGTTACATTGGTTTTACTGTCAATTGCAACTACAATAGAAGATATAGATGGAATAGGAACTTCTAAAATTGAAATACAATTGTTGACATCTTTTACTTGAAAGAAATAAGATGTGCCATGTAACAATCCATTAAAAGTGAATGTTGTTGCCACAGTAGGAGCTGATTCAGTCAATGGTTGCCCAAAAATTGAATATTGATATGGAGCCACACCACCTGCTATAACTGTTAAATCAACTTTAGCCCCAACAATACAATCACCTCCTAATGTAACAGCATTCAATGTTAAAAATGGTGGTGTTGTAATACGCAGTTTAGTGCTATTGTATTGACATCCTTTTGCATCGACAATGGTAATATAATAATCTCCAAAATTTAATCCACCAAAACTGTAATTTGTAGCTCCAATTATACCACTGGTTGCAATTTGTGTAAAAGTATTATCATACAAAGTATATGTAAATGGGGCTACACCTCCTGAGGCAATAGTAACATCAAAACTTCCTGGTGTATTTACATTACAAACTATTGGATGCATCACAATATTTGGTACTATAAGAGCCGGATCATCTAACGTAATTGTTCCAGTTGCCTCACATCCTTTTTTATCCCTAATTACATATTCGTACAAACCTGCACTTAGACCACCAAACACATTTGTGATAGTAAATGTAGCCCCGTTATCAATGCTATATTGATAAGGCGCTATTCCACCAGATGGAATTAATCTAATAGAACCGTCTGAATTACCGTTACAAGTTGGATCAACTTTACTAAAAGTAGCCGTTGGGTAAACTATCGGATTGATTGTGATTACTCCCGATTGTGCCGGACAACCATTTGCATCTGTTACTTGAAACTGATTTGCACCAGGTGTTGTACTTGTAAAAGTGAAAGTAGTTCCTAAACCAACAGGTTGTGTTAACGTCCCTGTTCCTGAAACCATACTTACTGTATATGGAGCCTTACCTCCTGAAATTGTACCTGTAATGATAG
>NZ_JBHZPZ010000040.1:0-1465 GCF_042787345.1 Flavobacterium xylosi
GGGCTCATATCTTTGACATAGGTTAAAATAATATGAAAATGTATCTTTGAAATATAACAATTAATAAACAAAACGAAATGGCCAAATTCTATCGGGGCGAAATACATCCTTAGATGATATTGTACACTTAGGTTAATCCATTTTGTTTTTATTACATCCGAGTCACAATAGTACTTAAGGACCTTATTTCAGATATGGATCTTGTATAAAAAATGAGCAAAGATTTGTGTAATATTTTGTTTATTGATACTAAATCAAAGATTTATGAATTTAAAGTATTCAGTTGGATTAGACGTATCAAGCAAAAAAATTAATGCTTGTATTAGTGTTATTGATGAAAAACAAAAGGTGGTTACAAAATCAAGTACCGTTATTTCTAACACATTAAAGGGATTTTCTTCATTAGAAGAATGGATTTTAAAACATACAAAAGAAACTATTCCTGTGGTGATTTGTATGGAAGCTACAGGAATTTATCACGAGAATTGCGCCTATTATTTATATGGAAAAGCCTTTGAGGTTTCAATTATTTTGCCCAATAAGGCAAAGAAATATTTAGAAGCCATTGGTTTAAAATCCAAGAATGATAGCATTGATGCTAAGGGATTGTCACAAATGGGTGCTGAACAGTGTTTAGAACTATGGGAGCCGATGGGTACATTTTTTTATGAGTTACGTTTGTTAACCAGGCAACATCAAAATGTTACCGAGTTAAAAACAGTAATTAAAAATCAAAAAGATGCTTTAAGTTTTGCCATGCATCATTTAGATTCGGTAACGAATCAATTAGAACAAACGATATCTTTATTTGAAACACAACTCAAAGAATTAGATAAAGAAATAAAATCTCATTTGAGGTCAAACAAAGAAGTTTACGATAAAGCTGAAAATATACTAAAAATGAAAGGATTAGGAGTTTTAACGTTAAGCACTGTTTTAGCAGAAACCAACGGATTCACATTATTTACCAATTATAAACAATTAGTTTCTTATGCGGGTTATGATGTAGTTGAAGCGCAATCAGGAAAACGGGTTGGTAAAACCAAAATATCAAAAAGGGGAAATTCTAGAATAAGGCGTGCCTTACATATGCCGTCGCTAGTGGTTATTCAATGCAAAGTAAAACCATTTAAAGACTTATTCGATAGAACTTATGAAAAACATGGAGTGAAAATGAAAAGTTATGTGGCCGTTCAAAAAAAGATATTGACCATGATTTATCATTTATGGAAAAAGAATGAAGCTTACGATGCTATTTATCACTTAAATATCCAAGAAGAGGAGCAAAAGATTACCTCTCGGGAATGTGGCTTCGAAGAAGACAAAATGCAAAAAAATAGCCCCAACATAAATATTGAGGCTACACAAGGTAAACATCCAGTGAATAATCGCAAGAAGCTTCCTCTCGGTGTAACAAATATATAAAAATTAACAAAAATAAATTAGGTAATCAAGATAGTACCTA
>NZ_JBHZPZ010000041.1:0-1391 GCF_042787345.1 Flavobacterium xylosi
ACCTGCAGCCATCACAGGTACGGCAGTTATTTTGGTTCCATATACTTGTACTACCCCAGGATCTATACAAGCACAAGGAGTTGGTGGAGGTACCCCAGGATATACCTATAGTATTGACGGAGTAACCTTCCAAGTGGGAGATACTTTTACAGGATTGACCAATGGAACCTACACCATCACGATAAAAGACGCCAACAACTGTACATTTGTAACTTTACCGGTTACTATAGCGCCATTGACACCACCAACGGATTTAACATTCAATCCATCCGCGTTGAGTTGTCCTGCGAATACTTCAAATGTTACAATTACATCAACAACAGGAGGCTCAACACCATTACAATATCAAATCACTGCACCGGCAGGATCGGCTACGGCGTACCAGGGATCAAACGTATTTAATGGATTGGCGCCGGGGACTTATACGTTCCAGGTAAAAGATGCTAAGAATTGTACTTATTCAGAAGATTACACCATTGCACCATTACCGGTTCTGACAGTAGTTGGAGCAGTGGTGAATAACGTGCAATGTTTTGGTACACCAACAGGATTGGTAAAATACACCGTATCAGGCACAACCGCTTATTCTTATACCATAAATGGCGGTACTTCAGTTACAGGACAAACAGCATCAGTAATTAACCTACCTAATTTGGCGGCAGGCGTTTATACAATAATCATCAAAGATGATATAACGACTTGTACAGCTACAACATGGGTTACCGTTGCGCAACCCACAGCTGCACTGTCAGTGACAACCACTCCAACGCCAATAAAATGTAATGCCAACGGAAGCGTTGTGGTAAATGCCACTGGCGGATGGGGAGGATATTCTTATTCCCTTACTCAACCAGACGCCACAGTTGTAGGCCCACAAGGCAGTAATACCTTTGCAAACTTAACTCAGACAGGAACCTATACGGCAAGTGTAACAGATTCTAACAATTGTACAGTAACAGACACTTTTGTTTTAAGCACACCACTAGTTCCAACGGCCAGCATAGCAGGATCAGATTTATGCTATGATACGACCAATCAAGCTACGATAACAGTAACTGCGGGTTCAGGAGTTGCTCCTTACCAGTATAGTATTGATAACGGAGTTACGTATCAACCGAGCAATACTTTTGCCAACTTAATACCGGGTAATTACACTATAATTTTAAAAGATGCTTTTGGCTGTACATCAGTTGCATTGGCACAAACCATTGCGGCACAACTTACAGTAAATACAGTTTTAACCAAAGATTTAGATTGTAACATTCCAGCGGATGCTATCATTACAGGTACAATTTCAGGAGGTAAGGCTCCATATACAGTAAGTATGGTTTCAGGAACAGGGACGTTAACACAACCTGTTGGTTTAGGAACTACTTTCACTTTTACAAGTA
>NZ_JBHZPZ010000042.1:0-1150 GCF_042787345.1 Flavobacterium xylosi
AAAGCTTCTAGTTTCCCAACATGCTAATGCTGTTGTTGGTTCAGCAGGCTGTGTTCCTGTTGTTTTCCAAGTACAAGATGTTGTATCAAAGCTTCTAGTTTCCCAACAGGCTAATGCCGTTGTTGGTTCTGCAGGCTGTGTTCCTGTTGTTTTCCAAGTACAAGATGTTGTATCAAAGCTTCTAGTTTCCCAACATGCTAATGCTGTTGTTGGTTCTGCTGGCTGTGTTCCTGTTGTTTTCCAAGTACAAGATGTTGTATCAAAGCTTCTAGTTTCCCAACAGGCTAATGCCGTTGTTGGTTCAGCAGGCTGTGTTCCTGTTGTTTTCCAAGTACAAGATGTTGTATCAAAGCTTCTAGTTTCCCAACAGGCTAATGCTGTTGTTGGTTCTGCTGGCTTTGTTCCTGTTGTTTTCCAAGTACAAGATGTTGTATCAAAGCTTCTAGTTTCCCAACAGGCTAATGCTGTTGTTGGTTCAGCAGGCTTTGTTCCTGTTGTTTTCCAAGTACAAGATGTTGTATCAAAGCTTCTAGTTTCCCAACATGCTAATGCTGTTGTTGGTTCAGCAGGCTTTGTTCCTGTTGTTTTCCAAGTACAAGATGTTGTATCAAAGCTTCTAGTTTCCCAACAGGCTAATGCCGTTGTTGGTTCTGCTGGCTGTGTTCCTGTTGTTTTCCAAGTACAAGATGTTGTATCAAAGCTTCTAGTTTCCCAACAGGCTAATGCCGTTGTTGGTTCTGCAGGCTGTGTTCCTGTTGTTTTCCAAGTACAAGATGTTGTATCAAAGCTTCTAGTTTCCCAACAGGCTAATGCTGTTGTTGGTTCAGCAGGTTGTGTTCCTGAAGTTTCCCAAGCACAAGTAGTCGTATTGAAAGTAGCTGTTTCATAACACGCTGTGGCTGGCGCTGCTGGAGTTGCTGGCTGTGCATTTACTGTTAGAGCCGTAGCATTTGAAGTACATCCGTCAACGGTTGTTGTCACGTCATAGTTTCCTGCAGCCAATCCTGAGAAAGTTCCTGTTGTATTGCTTTGTGAAGCTACTACTGGACTTGTTCCTGTTAGGGTATAACTTACTCCTGAACCATTTGCTGGTGCAGTTACTGTGATCGTCCCAGTGGCAACAGTACAAGTTGGTTGTGCTGTTACACTT
>NZ_JBHZPZ010000043.1:0-1023 GCF_042787345.1 Flavobacterium xylosi
ATTGTTCACCCCGTTGGATAAAAAAATTGAACTTATGTATTATTATGTTTACGTTTTGCTAAGTGAAAAAGATAATCAATTTTACACTGGCTATACTTCTGATTTAAAAAATAGGCTGAATGAACATCAATCAGGTAAAGTTCCGTCTACAAAATATAGATTGCCTTTAAAATTAATTTATTTTGAAGGATGTTTAAATCAACAAGATGCTACCCGCAGAGAGAAATATTTAAAATCCGGAAATGGGAAAATATATCTTAGAAGCAGAATGCGGCTATTTTTTTATCCTACGGGGTAAACGCCATTAAATTATTTTTTATGACAGTAAGAGGAACCAAGATTGAAGTTGATAAAATACACCGTCCCAAACGATCAAAAGTTTTGCCTAATGTTTTGAGCAAAGGAGAAATTAAACTAATCTTGAATGCACATAGCAACATCAAGCACAAATCAATGCTAAGTATGATATACAGTTGTGGTTTGCGTAGAAGTGAACTCTTAAATTTAAAATTCTCAGATATTGATTCAAAGAGGAATATTGTGCTACTGAAAAACGCAAAAGGAAAAAAAGATAGAATAGCACCATTATCTCCTAAAATATTAAAAATGCTTCGTGACTATTACATCGCTTACAAACCTAAAAATTGGTTATTTGAAGGGCAAATATCAGGAGAGCAATATTCAGAACAAAGTTTGCAAAACGTTTTAAAACAAGCCTTAAAAAAAGCTAAAATTTCAAAACCAGTATCACTTCATTGGTTACGACACAGCTATGCTACACATTTACTGGAAAGCGGAACTGATTTACGCTATATTCAGGAACTTTTGGGACATAGTAGTAGCAAGACCACCGAAATTTATACCCATGTAAGTACAAAAAGTATCCAGCAAATAAAAAGCCCTTTTGATGATTTATAAGATAATTATTATATATTTGTTACTAAATAAAGTATGACTGTTGTCATACATACCCACCCAAAATTGGGTGGCTTTGTATGGTTTTGTCATACATATATACTAGTT
>NZ_JBHZPZ010000044.1:0-1015 GCF_042787345.1 Flavobacterium xylosi
ACAGCGTAGATTCTGGTCCTCCTAAAAGGACATTAAATAAGTATAAAGAAACTATGGAAAAGCTTCTATTTATAATAAAATCTTAGAGCAGGATCTATAGATTTTGATAAAAAGAAATGTGTAAAAAGAAATGTTTGTAAAGAGCCACTGGAATAACCTAGAATAACATAGATTATATAGAGGTCTTATTGACACAATGATAATTGACATTGAGAGATTTAGTGTGAATGTAATCACATAATCAAAAGAAATGTGAATGAAAAGTGATGTGAAATAGAAAGTAATTTCTGTGTTTTGTGATGTTAACCATTCATGGTAAATGGAACAGTCTTCCACTTCTTTGGAATTTGAAAAATGATTGAATTTTGAAAAATTGGTATTGATGAAATGAAAAGAAAGTTTAATATTGTTGAAAATTGATGAAAATAATTTGAAATATTGGAACTTTCTTCATTAGAGTGTAGTGATAATGGAGGGATAATGAGTCTCCTATTGGTTTGGAAGTGGAAGAGCCGGGGTGAATGATGGAAGCTTGGAGCTGTTTGTATGAGGAAATGTCAAGAGGAACCCCCTATGTGATTGTGAAGACGAAGCCTGATAATGGTGATAAATGAGAACCGGCAGGGTGTCAGTATGGGGGTGAATGAAAGGATGGGAAGCGATGTGTAGCTTGTAGTTGATGTAATAGTTGATGTAAAAGTGTTGATGGAAAGGATACTGGTGGTCTTTAAACCGGCAGGCCTATGGAAAAGTAGGAAACCCGTTGAAATGATGAAAAGGATTCTGGTGGTCTGTTGTAAACCGGCAGAGCTTTGTAGTTGGGTAGTCAAGGTGGAAAGTGATAGGTCCAGTGAAGTCTCTGAAGTCAAATGGGCCTGGTTTGAAGGACAAAAATGATGGGATAACGACCAATGGGTTGAGCTATGATGAAAACTCAAGTGAAATAGTAGTGTGAAATATCATATCTGTAGTAGATGGAGAATAACCTGATACGGTTATATTGATTGTGGATAAT